>NZ_JBBMMD010000003.1:0-4043 GCF_037844525.1 Tepidibacter sp. Z1-5
TAACATTTGGATAAAATATCCATAATTTTAAATTTGAGAGGATGATTTTTTGTTGAAATCAATTTACCATATTAAGTAAATTGATTTCAACTAGCACAATAGATTGTATTATTTAAAATATATTTAAGCATATATTAAATAATATATTACACTTATACTTTGTCATAAGGATTTATTAATTTCTCAAGCTCACGATTATACTCATTTGACATAGATAAATTCAAAAAACCTTCCGCATTTTTAATCTTAAAAATATGTTCTTTAGCTTTAAATTCCCCAATATCAACTGCCTCGTTTAAATATTCCATTGCTTTATCTAAGTCATCATCTTTATTTCTTCTATCCAGTTCTGATGCTAATTCAATTGAGTTATGAAAATTATATAGATTTTCTTCGTAGATTTGTTTTAAATAATAAATTGCATTATCTGTATTTCCTATACATCTTTCTAATTCAGCAAAATTATAATTTATAGACTCTATAATGAAAACATCTTCAGAAAGCTCTAGAGCTTTATTTAGTAATGTTTTCGCTGTTTTATATAGTCTTTCATCAATTGTAGCAACACTTACATATGTCCATCCTAATTTATTATATATTTCAGCTAAAAATTCATTATCTTTAATATCAATATATTTATTAGTTAGTTCTAATATTTTTTCACAGTATTTTCTAAATTCTAATATTTCAATTGTACCTTTATCTTCTAATTGTTTAATTTTTATATAGTTAGTCTCGATTTCTAATTCCGCCATACTCCTATTCAATTTAAGAGTTAATTGATCTATATGATTTGATTTTTGATTATAAGTATGTTTTAATTTTGAAAATCTATTTTTATAATCTATTTCTATTTTGTTCAAATCTTCCTTTGATTTATTCTTCAGGCTTATTATAGATTTTTCCAATTCTCCCTTCTTTTTTGATAGTTTTTCGATATCCTGCTTTAGATTATCTAACTCTGATTTTTGTAGTATATTATATATGTTTAACCCAATCCATACTGATACAGCAATTCCTAAAAGTGATATCATTGTGTTAAACTTATTATTCAAATAATCTATATTATCATTGTATTGTTCTTTTAATTCTCTTTTATATCTTTCTAGTTGTTGAATAGATTTATATTCTTCTAAATTTTTCTCCAACGTTTCTTTTGGTAAATTAATAGAATAGTTATTATTTATTATTTTGGGGTTTATTAAAAACATACCAGTAAACATTATGGATAGTGATAAGAACACTATGCTTATTGCTACTAATTCTTTTTTCAAATTTTATCAACTCCTTTCAATATCACACCAGATTATACATAAAATTGTATTATGATGCAAATAATTACATTTATATTATCTATTAAAAAAGAGCCTATGGCTCCTTATGATTTCTTTATTATTGATAAATAGTTTTTTAACTAAAAAATCGATTTAATCTTCTACCAAATCATTTGTATAGTACTCATATAATTTTTCAATAGGAATTAAAATCTTAGTTTTTTCTAATTTGCATTTTCTTTTATCCTATAATTTATCCAAAATATTTTTCTTCAAATATAGAATAATGTAATTTTTTATGGCAAACAGGATAGAAGAAAATAATATTTGCTTCTACATCTAAAGTATACTCAAATTCATCTTGATATTCTAACGGTATTAAATGGTGCCCCTCAACATAATTTCGCTTTGTAAGTCTTGATATGAAAAATTTATGTTTTTCATTAAATTCACAATTATATTGTGCATTTTTAATTGAATTTTCCACTTTTATTTTATTTCGTGGATATAGCAACTTTTCTTTAATTACTTTATCTTTTAGTTTATTTTCATGTTGATCATTATCTAGATAATCTATATTTTTATTACGAATTTTAAAGCTATGTTCTTTATTTTTTTCTAAATATTCATGTGCTACTTTGAACATATACTCTAATAATTTTTCACTCGTAAGTGTTGCTAAAAACTCCTCTATTTCTTTAGAATTATCTAAAAATCTTATAACTACTATCATATCTTTTTCAGTAAACGAATTAGGACTAAGTTTTACAATTTTATGCACATACGGTTCTTATTTCCATTTTTTTATATTGTTATTTCTTACACATTTTAATTTTTCTAAAATAACTGCATCATATAATACTTCTGCTTTCTGTTCTAATTCCTTATTTGTTTCATTATCTAATGTAAAACTTGGTCTAAAATAATAATATCCAGTTCTCTTAGCTCTCTTAATATTAATTTCTCCTTCTTAATTCTTTATGTTCAAGACGAAAAGAGGTTCTTCCTTTTTATACAATACATCTTAATTATTATTAGTTATCGCATTTATATATTTTTTACTAAATTCTTCTACTTTGCTTTCTATAATCTCAAGAATCACATTAGTTCCTTTAGAAATACCCTCATCTACCATTAATTTTGCTGGATATAGAAAATTTCCTGGTGATGGAAACTGTAAAATTACATAAACTATTAAAATTATAGTAGGTATTGTTTTCAATTTTTTCATACACACATCTCCCTTCTGCATACATAATTCTACATAGAATAGAGATTTCCTTGTAGTTCTACAAAACTAGATATAATTAGACAAAACTAGTCAAAGGTATTATTTCCCTTTTGTCTAATTATATCTATATAGAAAGTAGGTGATCTTATGCCAACAACAGGAGAAAAACCAGGTAAAGGAACTTATATTTGTAAAAATTGTGGTCAAACAGTAGTATTAGACGATAGCACAGATACACTTCCGCCATGTCCTAAGTGTAATCACACTGAGTATCGCAAAGCTTAGATTCAATAAATTCTTTTATAGCTTTATCAAAGTAACCAAAGACTTTTCCTAATACTGAATGGTCATATATAGTCTTTGGTTTTTCTGGCATATTTTTAATAACTTCTAATAAATACTCGTCTTTATATATCCATATAACTTTCCAACCTTCATATAAATTTTCAGTATACATTAGATCAATCTATTAACTAGACACATAATATTTTTTATTTCTTCATCTCTTTCCGTAATCACGTAAGCTTTTATTTAATCGTTATCTCTATTGATATATTCACATACTAAAAAAAATGGTTATTTAAATGTTAGTGAATCTTTTAAATAGATTTCAATAAAATTTGTGTTGTATCGTTTAAGTATACGTTAAAAAATTTCTTATGTCTGAGCCTTAGCGAGTTTAAGAAATTTTAGTATATTTAATAAGATACAATACTTAATTTTATAAATCTATTTAATGAATTCACGGTATTTAAATAACCATCTTTTTCGCTTATAATTTCTAATAAAAAAGCATAAAAAAAAGATTACGTGGCTACGTCCTACTCTCCCAGGGGGCTGCCCCCCAAGTACCATCGGCGCTAAGGAGCTTAACTTCTGTGTTCGGAATGGGAACAGGTGTATCCTCCTTGCTATAATAACCACATAATCTTTTTAATTGTTGGTGCCCAGAGGCGGAATCGAACCACCGACACGGGGATTTTCAGTCCCCTGCTCTACCGACTGAGCTATCTGGGCATAAAGTGGTGGGCCTTCAGGGACTCGAACCCCAGACCTACCGGTTATGAGCCGGGCGCTCTAACCAACTGAGCTAAAGGCCCACTTTATGTTTTTCTTGGAGCTAGTGATAGGAATCGAACCTACAACCTGCTGATTACAAGTCAGCTGCTCTACCGTTGAGCCACACTAGCATATAGTTTGTTATATAATAAAGACCCAAAGATATTTTGTATCTATGATTTTATTCTTTAAATTATTTGGCGACCTGGAAGGGACTCGAACCCTCGACCTCCAGCGTGACAGGCTGGCATTCTAACCAACTGAACTACCAGGCCAAATAATTGGTGGGCTCAACAGGGCTCGAACCTGTGACCCCCTGCTTGTAAGGCAGGTGCTCTCCCAGCTGAGCTNAACCGCTTGACCAAGGGGCCAGGTTAATACTTTCAAAATTGATCAGATTTAAATTAGGTTAAGTCCTCGATCTATTAGTATTCATCAGCTGAACTCATTACTGAGCTTACACCCTGAACCTATCAACC
>NZ_JBBMMD010000004.1:0-113210 GCF_037844525.1 Tepidibacter sp. Z1-5
ATGGATAAAAAATCCCGAAATACTATTTCTTATACTCTCTATCTTAAAAAATTAAATATTGCAATATTCCTGTGACCTTTGCAACTCCTTAGCTTTATGGCTATGGGATGTACCCACGATTCGTGTAAAAACTGCAATAAGGAGTAAATATTTGTGAAATACAGTTTCGTAAATTACATTTTTAGAATTATAGAACTGATAATAATATAGAACTATTTATGTTATCTGTCTTAATAGGACTTATAATTAAAAATAGTTCATTATGTGTAAGTGATATATACCAAGGTTTGTGGTACTTACTTACAGATTTCAACTCTCTATTGCACTTTTTACATGAATCGTTGCCGTATGCCATTACCTTATGTTTTTTATTTGAGAAATTAAAAATTTGATTAGGAACAAACTAATTACAAAGAGCGTACTTTTTGATAGAGTTAAAAATATGTCTTCTTTAAAATCTAAAGTCGAAACCATATATATACTGAACATTATAAAAATACTAATAGATAAAAGAATATATACTTTAAAATATTTAGGGTAATAAATATTTGTCTTTTTAGGCATATATACAAATAAGAAAAGATTAAAAAAAATCATAAGATAATATATACTTATGATCTTTTGTTTTAAATCATTTACTGTAATAAAATCAATAATACCTTTTATTAAAAATACACATCCTATTATTAATAAAATAATTTTATGATTTAAAGTTGGTTCATTCATAAATTAATTCGCTCCTTTTTATGAAGCAATCTCTTTTTAATAAAATTAAAAAGAGATTGTCATACTATATATTACCCTTCATTTTTGATAGCAAAATATTGTTTTCTTGCTTTCATTATATTATCATAATAATCCCTTGATGCATTTATAAGACCATAAGATACGCTTACTCCTCCAGCTGCATAAATAGTTTTCATTGTACTTTCTGACCATTCTGGATTTTCAGTAGCGTATGCTACGATTAAAGCTCCAGCTGTGGCTCCTCCAATAATTCCTATACTATGTTCCGCTGTTTGTGCCTTATCTATATATCCTTCAAATTTTTCCGCTCTTTCTGATTTCTCACTACCATCTTTGTCTACTCTTATAGGATCACACCACTTCATAATATCCCAACTATAAGAAGGTATATCAATTATCCAATAGTATTTCTTTTTATTTGTTTTATAATATTTATAACTATGGAAGTGAACACTTTCGCTATCTATGAAAGTATCTGAGTTATAACTTCTTTTAGATCGACTTTTAGCTTCTGAATCTTTTGTATCTAGAGTATAACTTCTTCCATTTTCTTCAACTTCCATTTTCCCTGTTTCTTTATAGTAAGTAGCTATAATTCCATCATTAGATACTTTTCTAACTTCATCATTATCTTCAATTATTTTTATTTCTGAAGAGCATTCTATAGTGCTATTTTTAGATACATTTGAATTTATTTGTTCTGAGTCTGCAAAACTTATACCTACTGTTCCTAAAAGTAAACTTGCTGTAACAGCTAAAATAACAGCTTTATTTTTAACATTTGATTTCATTTTCATAAAAAATTCCTCCTAAGTTTATTAAAAATTGATTTATATAAATATTCAATTATAATGCAAATTATACAGCCATGGTACTACCATAACGACAATTAAGATTTTGAGTTTCAAATGGCCATTTAAAAACTTAATAAAATCCTTTACATAAATAAAGACAAATCAAACTGCAAAAAGTTTCAACTTTTTTCTATTTTTTTTGAAACTTTTTTTAGTTTAATTTGTCTTTATTTGTAGAAAGACAAATTAAGGAGGATTTTTATTATGAAAAAATTAGTTGCAATGATTTTATGTAGTGTTTGTTTTTTATCATTTAGTTTGGTAAGTTTTGGGGAAGAGATTAGCTCTGAAAGTAATGACATTGAATTAGGAAATACTCGAATTAATCGTTCTAAAAGATCGGCTGATTATATTTCTTCAACAGATTGCGAAATAGATTTTTATTATAGCAATGGAAAATTAGTTGTAAGTGGACATACAAAAGCATATGATAATGTAGATAATGTATCTATTGTAATTTATGTTCAAAAATATGATGAAAAATCAAGAACATGGAGAAATGTTTATACAATATCAGAAAACAAAAGAAATTCAGATTCTATAAGATGTTCAAAGTCTTATACTGTTTCTTCAGGAAAATATAGAGCTAAATCACATCATGAATTAAAAGAAGGTTCTTCAAGAGAAACCGAAAGAAATACTACAAAAACAATAAGAGTAAATTAAAAGGGCCTAAGGCCCTTTTAATTTACTCTTATTTTAATGATTTTATAATAGTTATAGCTTCCTCTTTTAATATAGTATAGTTTGTAGTTATACAAGATTTTACTCCAAAAGAAGACCACATGATTTTAAAATTTTTATTATTTATATTAATTAATGTATACTCTATATTCCCTATTTTAAAAGATTCTATAATAGAATCTTTAGCTACAGTCATTGATGAACTCGATTCATCACCCTCAAGTTTTTGAATAAGCTCAATTTTTCCTTTTTCATTAATATAATTCAATATAATTTTGTACTCATTGACAACAATAGCTTCTTCTAATTTATAAGGTAATTCTCTAAAATTAAAATCTATAAAATTACGAGCTTCTTCAATATTATTTATTTCAACAGATGAGTTATCAATTTCATCATACTCTTTTAATTCTTGTGAAGAAGATTGTTCCTCTATACTTATACTTCCTTCTGTTTTTTCACTTATATTCTTTTGCTTAAAGATTTTCCATGAATATGATTTAGTTGATGAAAAAGAGTTTACCATCATTAAAGAAATAGTTATTATAGCTGCTATTGAGGCTATTTTCTTATAGCTTTTCTTATTTTCTTTTTTGCTTTTTTCTAATCCTTGTAGCTTTCTCCATTCAAATTCAATTTCACTATTTGAAATCTGTACATCTTCTACATCTTCTTTTAAAATTTCTTTTATTAGATCGTCAATTCTATCTTCTTTATTCATTATAATCACCTTCCATATTAAGTAGATTATATAGTTTTTCTTTTGCTCTATTTACTCTAGATTTAACCGTATTTATATTTAAATCTAGTTTTTCAGAAATATCATTATATGATAATTCATTATAGTACCTCATAAAGATAACTTCTTTATATTTTACATCTAATTTGGAGATAGTATTTCTAACCTTTTGTCTTATATGATTTTTATGCATTTTGTCTATTACTTCATCTTCCATATTTTCAGATATTAAATTTAAATTTTCAGTATCATCTACTAAGGTTATTTTATTATTTCTAGTAACATAGTTTTTGGCTATATTGAGCCCTATCCTGCATATCCATGGCTTAAACTTATCTATTTCGTCTAGATTATCATACTTTTCAAAAGCCTTAATATAAGCTTCATTAGTCAGTTCCTTAGAAACTTCTTTATCCTTTGTAAAATAATAAATGGTTTTAAAAACATCTTTATAATAAGTTTTATACAAAATATGTTTTTGATCTTTACTTAAACTGCTGGATTTATTGCTACTTTTTAGTACTGCCAATTCGAGACCCCCTGTTTAGAACATTATTTTCTACAATATTCAATATTTAAAGACAATATTCTTAATTTACCATAATGTAGAAAAAATAAAAACCCTATAAAGTTTTGATTTATATAAAATCATACAGTTTATATAAAGTAAAGCTTTGTATAAATTAGACCCCTCTTTATATATATAAACAAATAAAACAGAAAAAAGTTTCATTTTATCTGCATCTCAATATCAAAATAACTAAAGATTCTTTCTCTTTCAAAGTATCTACTCCACTCAGGCTAATATAAGCCATACTCACATCTTCGCATAGCTCAAATTAGCCTAGTATATTTGGTTAAAGTGTACTAAAATAACCATGGCTAGTCTAAAGCCCCTCCTAATCATAGATTAGTCAGCTTAACACTAGCCAATATAGTCTTCATATTAAAATTTTGAGTTAATGTATATAATCATCATTAAAGGTACAGCTATCGCTAATATAGAGGCTGATAACGTAGGCAGAAATATATTAAGAATAATTAGACTGCGATAGCGGACAGTTAAATAGAAATGCTTTGAATACATAGAGACTTTGATGTTAGAGCTACACTAAGCAAGTCTTGGATTAATATTGCTTGAGGGACAAAGGAAATGTTAATTCAAGTCTTGCTGGGTTACTTGTTTAAAATAAAATAGGAATAGGGTGAGTTGGGTTTGCACTCTATTCCTTTCCTTTATGCGTGAGCTGTTGCCATTGCTTTTTATTAAAAAATGTAGGGATTTTATGTAAAAGTTTAACAAGCATTTTTTATGCAATTCTTATCTGATATTGTAGTATTATGCGAAGTTTTTTTGCATTTGAAAAATATTCCATGATATAATTAGATTTAAAATTCAAATACAATAATAGGAGAACTTTTTATGAAAAAAATTATATTTGGAATCATATTTCTTTTGTTTGTAGGAATATGTATAGACTTATATTATACCGATAGCGATTCACAAGAATTTGAAAAATATATCATGACACATATAAACAACAAAAATAAGTCAGTTATAGATTTAAAAGAAAATCTTCCATTTGAGTGGGAAAAATTCTATATTTTTGGACCATATCAATCTAAAAAAGAGATGTATAAAGAAGTAGGTTTTAAATGGTTTACCTTTGAAATTATGACAGAAGGATATTATAAAGTTGTATTCGTAAACAAATCTAAAGTAGTGTGTGATACTGATATTTCTACAGGAACTTTTAGCATGGAAACAAAATCAAATCCTGTATATAGCAATAATTCTAAATTCAAACTACAATGGACTGATGATAAATATGTTGTTTTAAAACAAATTTTAAATTAAATAAAAACATAGTTGGTAATATATGTAGACTAGATACTAAATCGATAAAACTGAGTTTAACAAAATTGTTATTCTGTGCGGTTAGAAGTCACCTAAATTTAAAGTAGGTGGCTTTTTTTATTGTTAAATATGGGAAATCAAAGAACGGTTTTGAATTGTTTTTTTGTTTTGTAAGTTTAAATAGACTATACCCTAATGAAACAAACTAAAAAGATATTAATAATGTTTCAATAGAGTTGTTTTTCGATTAAACAAACAGATGTTGAATAAAGTCTTTGACTCTATTCAAACAGAAGATGTAGTTGATAATAAGATTACTAACACTTAATTTAACATAGATAATCTAAATCAATTTAAAAAAATAAAAAAAATAGTAAAAAGTGTTGACATATGTAGAAAAAGCTAGTATTATATATACTTGTCAGCAGGAAACACATGACCTATTAGCTCAGTCGGTATAAGTAGAGAACCGAAATTTTTAATTTCGTGTGAATCACTTAGTGGTACATTAACTACTAAAACTAGACTAGGCAATAAAGCAAATTAACAATAATATGACCTATTAGCTCAGTCGGTAGAGCACCTGACTTTTAATCAGGGTGTCCCGCGTTCGAGTCGCGGATGGGTCACCAAAGCATGGCCCCTTGGTCAAGCGGTCAAGACACCGCCCTTTCACGGCGGTAACAGGGGTTCGATTCCCCTAGGGGTCACCATTAATAATTGGGCTCATAGCTCAGCTGGGAGAGCACCTGCCTTACAAGCAGGGGGTCACAGGTTCGAGCCCTGTTGAGCCCACCAATTATTTGGCCTGGTAGTTCAGTTGGTTAGAATGCCAGCCTGTCACGCTGGAGGTCGAGGGTTCGAGTCCCTTCCAGGTCGCCAAATAATTTAAAGAATAAGCTCATAGATATTAGATATCTTTGAGTTTTTATTATATAAAAAACTATATGCTAGTGTGGCTCAACGGTAGAGCAGCTGACTTGTAATCAGCAGGTTGTAGGTTGGATTCCTATCACTAGCTCCAATAAAAAAACTAAGGATTTTTGTTCCTTAGTTTTTTTTGCATACAAGTAAATTATATAATTTTCGACCTATCTCAAATCTTCACCTATAAATCTTAAAAATCTATAATGAGAAGCTATTCTAGACCATATTCGCTCAGTATAGTTATTAGCCATTTGAACGGGAGATAAATTTGTAGATATTATAGTTTTCTTTCCATCTATCAATCTTGAATTAATTATATTAAATAGTTCGCTTATAGTAAATGAGTTAGTCATTTCTGAACCCAAGTCGTCTATAATCAAAAGGTCAGATTCAAATAAAAGCTTATAATTTTGTTTATCTGTTGAAGTATAATTTTTTTCAAACTTATAATTTTTAAAAATTTCAACTATGTTATATGAAGTTTCATAAAGAACGGTATATCCCTTATCTAGAATTTTTTTAGCTATGCAACTACACATAAATGTTTTACCTACTCCAGTTTGTCCATGAAATAGCAAGTTTTCTCCATTATCTTTGCTAAAATTTAGAGTAAAGCTTTCACACAAAGAATATATATTCAACATATTTTCTTTTTGAGATATTTCGTCAGAATTAATTTTTATATCAGAGTATATATTCATATCGAATGTATCAAAATTTTGCTTTTCTATAAGCTTAGAAAAATTAGATATTTTATAAGCATCTTTAATTAATTCTTGTTTTAAACATTCACATTTACTTCCGTCTGGTCTAAATCCTTTATCCTTACAGTGATT
This sequence comes from Tepidibacter sp. Z1-5, assembly GCF_037844525.1. Taxonomy (NCBI): domain Bacteria; kingdom Bacillati; phylum Bacillota; class Clostridia; order Peptostreptococcales; family Peptostreptococcaceae; genus Tepidibacter; species Tepidibacter sp. Z1-5. The sequence goes on from NZ_JBBMMD010000004.1 coordinate 6,646, forward strand.
ACACTTATATTGCATTTGAAGATAGTCTGATGGAATATTATATTGAGTTAGAAGATCTTGTTTTTGTTTTTTTAAATTATCCATTTCAATTCTAGTTTTTTCAACTATTTTTTCTTGATCATCTTGATTCATCAACAAAGATTTACTTAAAGATAGACCTATTTGAAATATCTTATCGTCTATATCTTTCATTTTAGGTATCTTGTTATATACCTTATTTTTTCTCATCTCTAAATCTAATTTAGCTTTATCGCGGTTGTTCTCGTATTTTACAAATATCTCTCTTAATTTATCATTATTCACATAATCACCTACTTAAATCTCTTTTTTTGTTTTTCCATAAGAATTCGCTCTAATTCTTCTGGTGTATAGTTAGATGTTCTTTGATCAAAATTATGGAACTTAGTTTTTGTAGAGGAATACGATTTGGGTTCGTATTTCTTAGATTTAGCTTCTTCTTGAGTTTGCTCAACAGTTCTAAATCCTTTTCTATTCCAATCATTTAAAATAGCATCTATATAGTTTATAGATGGATTAGAAGTGTTTTTAGATTTAGAGCAAGCATGTAACACTAAATCCATAGGAAGATTCATATCGTTTATCCACTTATCCATAGTTCGTATTTCTTCTTTAGAAGGTGGTTTCTTAAATCCTAATGCTTCGAATATAATTTTGTATATTTCTAATCTTTCTGAGCGCTTTGAATCATGCTCTTTTATATCTTGATAAGACCTAAACCCTTTGTCATTCCAATTTTTGAGGATAGCATCTATATAAGATATAGTGGGATTGGAAGTATTCTTTGACTTAGAACAAGCGAAAGCGATTAAATCATTAGAAAATTTGAACTCATCAAGCCATTTATCCATAATTCTTCTTTCTTCCATTGTAGGTTCTCTATAAAAACCTAACTCTTTGAAAACTTTTTTGTATAAACCAAATCTCTCTGTGTTTTTTGCAAAGTGCTGCTCTAAATCTTCAATTGTATATATTTTATTATCATACCAATTTCGGATTATTCCTTCTACGTATTTTATACTTTTTATACCTCTTTTTTGCTTAGAATAAGCATAAGCACTTTTTATCATATCTGGCCCCATATTATATCTGTCCATTATATCTAATATCTGAATTTTTTCATTTGGAACTAAAGGTCTGCTTATAATTTCATTTATATAATTAAAAAGCTTAGTTATATTAGGATTCTGAGTTACAGATATAAGCTCATTAGGAGTTGTTTTCTCTTTTTTAGGATCACTAGTTTTAATAATATTTTCTATATATAATTTCTTTAAATTTAAAAACTCAACGGAATAATCCCACTGCTTGTCTTCTTCTTTAAAGTGTTTTTTTATTATTTTCTTGTCTTCCCAAAAATCCCAAGCTGATAAAACATCTGACAGAGGTATATTTAAATTCTTAGCCAAGGTCTGATTTGATACTTCTGCTTTTGATGCATCAAAGGCATATTTATAAGCTAATAAATAAACTTTTACGTATGTACCATTAGCCATTGGCATAAATATATCTATAAATATATTATCAATAGGAGTCTCTCCTAAGTCTATTTCATTAATTTCTTTAAAAAACATAAAAATCACCTCGGTCTAATTATATCACAATAAAGCGAAACTTAATTCAGACGCAATTTTCTTTCGACTGAAATTTTAGCTGCGTAAGTGCCCTATGGGTAAGCTAATCGAGAAGCTGTTAAGTTCTTAGCTCTAATATTAAGGGGAGAGAGCTTTAGAACTAGTTATAGAATCTCAAATTTTCATATTACAAAGGGGGTAGTATTCTTGTTAATCATTTTAAACAAAAAAAAGTTTTTGAAGTTATTTATTGTATTATTTTTATTATTTTCTGTTATAACATGCTTTGAAAAAATAGATCTTCAAGCATTCAAAGGAGAAAAAAAAGATGATTTAAATTCGTACACTATAAAAGCATCTTTTGATGACAAGCTAAAAAATCTAAGTTGTAATCAAAATATAGTATATGTAAATAATACTCAAAATAATTTAAATGAATTATATTTTCATATATATCCTAATGCATTCTCTAAAGAGGAATATGCACCGTTTGCTAAAAATGAATTAAAAGATGCATATCCAAATGGATTCAGTGAAGGTCATATAAATATTAAAAGTATTTTAAATGATAAAAATAAATTAAATTATTCTATATCAGGTAAAAAAGAAGATATATTAATGGTTAAATTAAATAAGGAATTAAAGCCTTCTGAAAAAATCGATGTATATATAGAATATGATGTAAAACTACCTAATTCAATAGGTAGATTTGGTTATGGAGATAACACTATAAATATCACAAATTGGTATCCAATAGCATGTGTATACGATGAAAGAGGATGGAATAAAAAAGGATATGAAAAAATAGGAGATCCTTTTTACAGTAATGTAAGTGATTTTAATGTTAGTATAGATATTCCAAATAAGTATAAAATAGCATCAACAGGAATAATAAAAAGCAATAAAAAAACAAACAATAGAAATACATTTAAAGTAGATGCTAAAAATGTAAGAGATTTTGCATTTATATTAAGTGATAAGTTCTCTATATTATCGACTAATATAAAAGATACAAACATATATAGTTATTTCTTTGATGAAAAATATGGAAAAGAAGCTTTGGATGTAGCTAAGGATTCATTGGTAGTATTCAATGATTTATTTGGAAAATATCCATATAAAACTTATTCAGTTGTCGAGTCTGATTTTTTTATAGGTGGAATGGAGTATCCTAATCTTGTTATGATTGATAAAGGTCTTTATGATCAAAATTCCAAATTTTATTTAGAGTATGTAGTTGCTCATGAAACAGCACATCAATGGTGGTATTCATTAGTTGGTAATGATGAAATAAGTGAACCTTGGCTGGATGAGGCTTTGACAGAATATTCAACAATACTGTATTTTGAACAGAAATATGGAAAGGAAGTAAAAGATAGACTTATAAAGAATATGAAAGTTAGAACTATAACTAAACAGAGCAAAAATATATTCAAAAGTACGACAGAATTTGATGATTCTATAGATTACAGCTTATGTGTATACAGCAAAGGTGCTCTTATGATAGATGATATAAGAAAAAAGGTCGGAGATGATGTATTTTTTGAGACATTGAGGAAATACTATAATGACAATATGTATAAAAATGTTACAACTAATCAATTTATGAATATATGGGAAAAAGAGGGTGTTAATACTGAAAAAATAATGGGTGGAAATAATTAACTTGAAATATGAATGGTTTGTTTGATATAATGTATGGGTAACTGTCTTGAAAGGAGCCTACTTATGAATAAGTTAAACAATATACTTAAGAAAAAATACTTACTTCATTACATAGCTTTATCTATAACTATAATAACTTGTAGTATGATATATTTTTCTACTTTATCATATGAAGTAAGCATAGATGGTAAAAACGTAGGTATAGTTGAAAGCAAGAAAGAAGTGTATGAATTAATAGAAAAGAAAAAATCGTATATAAAAAAGGAATTTGAAAAAGACGTTAAAATAGATCAAGAAATAGTATTTACTAAGTGTAGAGTAGGAAAAGATAAGATAACATCAACGGAGCAATTTAATGAAAATTTAAATGATGTTATAGATCTTACAATACAAGCATGTGCTATTAACATACAAGGTAAAGATATAGTTTTTGTAAAAGACAAGAAGTCAGCAGAAAAAGTTTTAAACAGAATTAAGGATGAAAATAAAGAAGGAATAAAAGATATAAAAGAAATAAATTTTATAGAAAAAATAGATTTTATAGAAAAAGATATAAAAATATCTAAGTTGAAAAATGAAGAATCAGCTTATAAGTATTTATTAACAGGTACAGATGAAATGCAAAAATATACAGTAAAAGATGGAGATAATCTATGGAATATATCCAGAAAATACAATCTTAGTATGGATAATATTCAAAAAGCTAATCCTCAAATAGATATCGAAAAGTTACATATAGATCAAGAAATAAATATAACTGTACCTAAGTCGTATTTAAATGTAAGAGTAACTAGTGTAGCTGCGTATGATGAAAAAATACCTTACAATATAGTTTATGAAGAGACTGCATCTCTTTATAAAGGAGATAAAAAAGTAAAGACTGAAGGTAAAGAAGGATCTAAAAAAATAACTGCAGAGGTTACTAGGATAAATGGACAAGTAAACTCGACTAATGTATTAGAAGAAGAAATAGTTGAAGATGCTCAAGATAAAATAGTATTAAAAGGTACAAAGAAAAAGCCTACTTATATAGCATCTGGAGCTTTTTCAAACCCAACAAGGGGAACATTGTCTTCAAAGTACGGAAGAAGATGGGGAAAAAATCATACCGGTATAGATATAGCAGCACCTAAAGGAACACCTATTAAGGCTTCTGATGGAGGAACTGTAGTTTTTGCTGGAACTCAAAATGGTTATGGAAAGCTTATAATAATAAATCATAATAATGGATATAAGACTTATTATGGACATTGTAGCTCGTTGGTAGCTACTAAAGGACAAAAGGTTGCTAAAGGCGATGTTGTAGCTAAGGTAGGAAGTACAGGAAGATCTACTGGAAATCACTTACATTTTGAAGTTAGAAAGAATAATGTACCATTAAATCCAACTGGATATGTTAAGTATTAAAGCTGTTGAATTTCAACAGCTTTTTTTAATATCTAAAAATAGTAAAATATATATAGATAGGAGTTGAAGAGAAAAAGTGAAAGATAAACTATCAATTGGTGAATTTGCTAAGTTAAGAAATATTACCACTGAAACATTAAGACACTATGATAGAATAGGCTTGATTAAACCTGTTAAAGTAGATTCTAAAACGGGATATAGATATTATTCTATTTTACAGTATGAAGAATTGGGAACTATTAAAGAACTTCGTCAACTAGGGATGAGCACTGATGAAATTAAGAAGTACTTTAATAATAGGAATCTAGAACAGTCTGTTAATATATTAAAAAATAAGCATTATGAACTTAAGAATAGAATAGAAGAATTACAACAATTAGAAGAAAGTATTAATGAAAAAATAGAACACTTAGAAGATATTTCAAACGTATTAGATTTTGAAAGTATAGTTATTAAACAAATTAAAGAAAGAGAAATAATTACTTTTGACAAGTACATAAAAAATGAAATTGATTTAAGTTATGCATGCCTTGAATTAGAGAATTCACTAAAAGAAGTAGCTCCTATACTTGCAAGTAATCGAATTGGAACGATTATAAAAGAAAAAGATATAGAGCTTAATAAGTATACAGAGTCAGTAGCTTTATTTTTATTTATAAAAGATAAGGCGAATATTGATGAAAATTATATAAAAAAAATTCCTAAGGGGAATTATGCTTGCATGTATTACAAAGGAAGTATTTGGGATATAGAAGTTAATTTAAAAAAATTAATCGAATATATTAATAAAGAGGGATATAAAGTATGTGGCGATGCTCTTCAAATTATTCAAATAGATATTAGTGTTACAGATAAAAGAGAAGAACTATTATTCGAAATACAAATCCCTGTAAAGTAAAACTCAATACATATGAATATAACTTTTAACTTTCCGATAAAAAGATATTGACCTTTGTGTGGCACAAAGGTTTATAATGAATTTCATTAGAGCAAAATATATGTGTATATATTTTGTTATGTTTTTTTGGAGGTAGAGATAATGAATGAAAATATATTAGGAACAGAGAAAATATCTAAATTATTTATTAAATTTTCAATTCCAGCGATAATTTCTATGGTAATAGCAGGAGCACAAACTATAATAGATGGAATATTTTTAGGAAATTTTGTTGGTCAAAATGCACTGGCTAGTGTAAATATAGTTCAACCATTTATGCAAGTTATAATAGGTTTTAGTATGATAATAAGTGTTGGTTCTCTAAGTTTTATAGGAAGAAGCTTGGGAGAAGGTAAAAAAGAAGAATCACAAAATATATTCCAAACCGCATTTATAGTTCTTACAGTAATAGCTATAACTATATTATTAGTTGGAAGGTTATTTAGCCAAGAAATTGCGGTATTATTAGGTGCAAATGAAGTATTACTAGAAGGGGTATCAATGTATGCGAGAACTATAGCTATATTTGCTCCAATAATGTCTTTAATGTTCTTATTTGGATTTATTAATAGAGTAGTAGGAAAACCAGAGTTATATTTAAAAGGTATGATTTTGAGTGTAATTGTTAATATAAGTTTAGATTTTATACTTATAAAGCAATTAAGTTTAGGAATAATGGGAGCAGCATTTGCTACAGGAATAGCATATGTAGCATCGTTCTTTATAGTAGCACATCCTATGTTAAATAAAAATAATATAGTGAATGTATTTAGTGGTAAATTTGATAAATCAGTTATAATACCTATGGCATACAATGGATCATCAGAAGGAGTAATATCAATTGCAACGGCTACAACTGCATATTTATTTAATATGACATTTATGAGAATAGCTGGGGAAGCTGGTGTTGCAGCATTTACAACAATAAACTATATATCTCAGTTTGGAACACTTATAATGTTTGGTATATCGGATGGAATAGGACCTATACTCAGCTATAATTACGGGAATAGAAAGAATGATAGATTAGATGATACATTGAAGTTAGCATCAAAGGTAAATTTAGTTGTTGGAGTAGTTTTATTTCTTATATTGTTTGTATTTGGAGAACAATTAGTATCGTTATTTGCAAGTGGAAATGAAACAATTTTAAACTTAGCAGTAAGTGGGTCAAGAGTATATGCATTTGCATTTTTATTGAATGGATTTAATATAATTAATTCGGGATACTTTACAGCAATAGGAAATGCTAGAGCCTCTATTATAATAGCAGCCAGTAGGGGGATGATATTTATAATTATAGGTATAAATATACTTCCTATGATTATAGGAAGGAGTGGAGTATGGCTCACAGTTCCATTTGCTGAATTTATGACATTTATTATAGGTATATATTTAGTAAAAAAGAATAATAATTTATGTATGAAATTAGTTTAATATTAAAGGAAAAAACCTTAAGAGAAAATTTTTCTTTTAAGGTTTTTTAGCATTTACAAATAGGGAAATTATATACTTTTTAATTCTCACAATATATAATTTAGTTATCCGAAAAATAATACTACAACATAGGGGGAATCATTTGTGAAAATATTAGTCACAGGAGGAGCTGGATTTATAGGTTCGAATTTAGTTGATAAACTAATAGGTTTAGATTATGATGTTGTTGTTATAGATGATTTGTCAACAGGCAGAGCTGAAAATTTAAATACGAAAGCTAAGTTATATAAAATGGATATATGTGATAAATATATTTTAGAAGTATTCAAAAATGAAAAATTTGATATTGTATATCATATGGCAGCTCAAATAGATATTCAAAAATCCATCAAAGATCCTATACATGATGCAATGGTAAATATAATAGGAACTATAAATATTCTAGAGGCTTGCAGAAAAAGCAATGTGAAAAAAATAATCTATTCTTCTACTGCAGCTGCTTATGGAAATCCTGATTATTTAGGAATAGATGAAGAACATTATAAAGAACCTATTTCATTTTATGGTTCATCTAAATTAAGCTCTGAATATTATATACATGTTTATTATAGATTATATGATTTAGATTATACAATTTTAAGATATTCTAACGTATATGGCATTAGGCAGGATAAAAATGGAGAAGGTGGAGTTGTATCTATATTTTTGGATAAGATTATGAATTATAAAGACGTAACAATATTTGGTGATGGAAGTGCAACAAGGGATTATATATATGTAGAGGATGTAGTTGATGCAAATATAAACTCTATAGAGTATGGAAATAGAGAAGTTTTTAATATAGGAACGGGAAAATATACATCAGTTATAGAACTGTTTGGTATTATGAAAAACATAGCTAATAAAGATATAGATATAGTATTTGAAGATGAAAGGCTTGAGGATATAAAAGATTCTTATTTTGAAATTAATAAGTCATTGAGTATGCTTAACTGGAAACCAAAATTTTGTTTAGAATATGGTTTAAAGAAGACTATAGAATATTATAAAAGTAAATATATTTAAAAAAGTTATAAACCTTAAAGTAATTATAGAAGTTTTAAATACAATGGAATAATAACGTTTATTAACTTGTCGGCTGTCTATGAATTATAGTAATATAGATTTATATAAAAGGAAACTTAATTAAATCTAAGGAGCAAATAATATGAATATGTTTTATTATGATTCCATATGTGATGGCAGTAGTATAATAAATGAAGATGTTGCTAATATAAATAAATATGGAGCTTGGATATTAGATGGAGCTACAGGTCTTAATGGTAAAAATCTAATAGATAAAGACAGTGATGCAAAATGGTATGTAAAACAGTGGGATGAATATGTTAATAAAAATTTTCATAGAACAGATATTGATTTAAAAAGAATTGTAAAAGAAGGAATTAATGTAGTAAAAGATAAGTATTACAAAAGAGTTAAAGATAAGTGTGTTAAATCTTTAGATTTACCGTCAAGTTCTATAGTTTTGACAAGATGGATTGAAGATACTTTAGAGTACTTTATATTAGGGGATTGTACTTTAATAATAGAAAATAATAATAAGTTGAATGTTATAAAAGATTATTCTGTAACTAGATTAGATAATAAGGTTTTTGAGGCAATGGATGAGATAATGAGAAAAGAAGGCAAGACATTATCTGAAGCTAAAAAAGAAGTAAGCAATTTAATTGTTAGAAATAGATTATTGAAAAATACAAATGATGGGTACTGGATATTAGGATTTGATGCAGAGGCTGTTGATAGAGGTCTTTATGGAAAGATACCATTTAGCAGTGATACAAAATTATTAATGGCTAGTGATGGTTTTTCTGCTATAACAGATAGATATAACTATATAGATATGAAAAATTTAATTCATGAGGCACAAAACAAAGGTCTAGATAATCTTTGTAGAAAGTTACGACAAATTGAAGAAGAGGATTCTAGTGGAGATAAGTATCCTAGATTTAAAAAGAATGATGATGCGTCTGCAATATATATTGAATTAATGAACAGGGTAAATTAAGAGATAAGGCAGTGGTAAACGATATTTAATTACGTATACCATTGCTTTTTTATTGTTCGATTGATAAAATTAATGAAAATGTTATTATATAGAATAGGAGACAATTAAAGGTGAAGATACTTCATATTACAGCTCAAAAACCATTCAAAACTGGAAGTGGTATATACGTTAGAAAAGTTATAGAACAATTTGATAAAAAGGGTTTTAAACAAGCTATTATTGCAGGTATTTCAAATGAAGAAAAGATAGATATAACCACTGATTTATCTTTAGAAAAATACGCTGTGTATTTTAATGTAAAAGAAATGCCTTTTCCTGTTATAGGTATGAGTGATGTAATGCCTTATGAAAGTACTAGATATAGGGATCTTGATGAAAATATGATAGATTGTTTTACACAAGCCTTCAGCAGACAAGTAATGGAAGCAGTTAAGATGTTCAATCCAGATATAATAATATGTCATCATCTGTATCTTTTAACGGCTCTTACTCGTTCATTGATAAAAGATAAAAAGATATTTGGAGTATGCCATGGCACTGATCTAAGACAACTTAAATCCATAAATCTAAAGCAAGATTTCATAAAAGATAATATAAGAAAACTAGATGCTATCTTAGCTCTTCACAATGACCAAAAGAAAGATATAAAAGAGTATTTTGATATAGAAGAAAGTAATATTCACGTTGTAGGTAGTGGATATGATGATTCGATTTTTTATTGTAGAGATTTATTTGATAAAAAAGAATATATAAAAGTCATATATGCAGGAAAAATCTCATATTCTAAGGGTTTGATACCTTTAATTAAAGCTTTCTCATCTTTAGATATACCAAAGGATAAAATTAAATTAAGTTTAGCGGGTATGGGTAATGGAAGAGAATATGAGGAAATATTAAATACAGCTAAAGAATCACCGTATAAAATTGAATTCCTTGGTAATTTAAGACAAGAGGATTTAGCAGAGAAATTTAGAAAATCAGATATATTTATACTTCCTTCTTTTTATGAAGGTTTACCACTTGTACTAATAGAAGCTTTAGCTTCAGGTTTACATGTTATTACGTCAGAAATACCAGGTGTAAGACAGTGGTTAGGAGAAAAAATAAATAATTCTGGTAAAATAAGATATGTGCCTTTACCTAGACTAACAAAAGTAGATATTCCTGTAGAAGAGGATTTGCCAAGATTTGAAAGTAATATAAAAAAGGAAATTCAGCAAGCTATAAAATATATTAATGAGAACACGTACAATGATAATCTAGATGTAAGATATCTTAGTTGGAGAGAATTAGCGAATAGAATTGAGAAAATTTTGTATGATTTTTAAATAAGATAATACATAAATATAAAAAACCTTAAGAAAATTAAAATGTACCCTATAAAGTAGACACTTAAAAAAGTCTACCATATAGGGTACATTTTATTAGGTTCAGGTTTTTTATCATTATTATTTATGTGATCTGAATAATAATTCTATCTAATATTAGCTTTATAGTTTGTTTTTTAGTTGATCTAAGGCTTGGATTACTTCTTTAGAACATACATCCATTTCTCTTAGAGCATTTTCTGCTTCATTAATATTGTTGTTGTTATATGCCTGGGTAGCTTTTTTAGCTAATTCATGAAGTCTAATATGAGGTTTCTCAAATTCAATAAAAACCTTATCATTTTTGAAATTTTTACTATCATTGCTGTAATACCATTTACCTAGACGACAATCCTTATGAGTTCCTATACTATTTATATCAATTGTATCGTAGCCTAGAATCATATTGTAGACACGCCATCTCCATATTAGATGGTCTGATATACATATATCCAATAGTTCTTTATCTTCCAAGCATAGTCCACTACTTATCATATTTAATCTTAAGCTATTTACTGATTTGCTTAAATCAAAAATAGCTTTTCCTGTTTTATCACATTCAGTTAAAAGTTTATCTGATTTTTCACTTAGAGAATTCATTTCTTCTGTAGTTTCTTCTGTAGCTGCAGTTTGTTCTTCAACATTGGAAGATATTTGAGTCATATCATTATTTACTTCTTGGATTATACCTACTATAGATTCCATTGAAATAAGTGCAGTATCAACCAAATTCTTGCCTGAATCTAGTTTTGATGCTGTTTCATCTGATTTCAATACTGATTCTTCGATATTTGTCTTAAGAACATTTATATTTTCATATATGTCTGAAATAGATTCTTTAGTATGCTCTGCTAATTTTCTTACTTCATCTGCAACTACTGCAAAACCCCTACCCTGTTCTCCTGCTCTAGCTGCCTCTATAGCTGCATTTAGTGCAAGTAGATTTGTCTGTTCGGCAATTCCTTTAACTATATCCACTACTTTATTTATTTTTTCAGCTTTATCCATTACAATTTTCATCTGCTCATTTATACTTTCTATTTCTTCAAAAGAACCTTGAACAAAAGATAAAGCTTTATTTATATTTTCACCACTCTCAAAGGCAACTTTCTCAGCATTATTTGTTTTATTAGCAACATTTTCAACAAAGCTGGCAACATCATCTATTGAAGCCGACATTTCTTCACTACTAGATGCTATACTATGGAAAGTTTCAGTTTGATATCTTACATTATTGATCATATCCTTTACAAAATCCATTTTAGTGATAAGTTCTAATGTTTCATTAACTTCCATAGTATTTTTCTTTTTATCACTACAAATTGAATCTATCATTGTATTCCATAAAGTAGCTAATTCTTTACATCCGATATCATCTTCATGAATATGTGATGCTCTTCCCTCAATCACATTACTTATTGCTTTTTTTAGATTGTCTTTACAAACTATATCCTCTTTCATATTATTTTCTGATGATTTACGTTTTAATAATTTGTCTCCAAACATTTTCTCAACTCCTTATTTGTAATATTTAATGTCATATTATGAAAAAATGCGAATATTAACTAGAATTACCTCATTACAGGTGTTTTGAATCTGATTATAAAGGCAAACTTAATTCAGATGGAGTTTTACTCCATCTGAATTTTGAGCGTAAGCAATCTAGAAGCTATAGAGCTCTAAGCTTTCGGATAATATTAGAGAATATTCTTTCTTTAATTATATGATATATAAAGATTCTATACAATCGGGTAAAATTTACCCCAAATTGGGGTATTATAAATAAATAAAAATTAATTTATATATTACTATTCTTTTTTTATAAGGTTTAATTAAGGTTTAGTTCATTTTTATTAAATGCAAACAAGGAAATTATATACTTTTAAATTTTGAAAATGTATAATCTAGTTATATAATAATTTTGTATAATATGGTTAAAATAAAGTATTACCTAAAACAAGAAATTGGAGGTAAATATATGAATAGTAAGATATTAATAATCGAGGATGAAAAACCTATATCTGATATATTAAAGTTTAATTTAAAGAAGGAAGGATATGAGATTGAGACGGCTTTTGATGGAGAGGAAGGAATAAATAAAACTTACAGTTTTAAACCGGATTTAATACTTCTTGATGTTATGATACCTGTATATGATGGATTTCAGGTTTGTAAAAAGGTAAGAGAAACTTTATCGACTCCTATAATAATGGTTACAGCTAAAGAAGAAGAAGTAGATAAGGTGTTAGGACTTGAACTTGGAGCAGATGATTATATAACAAAGCCATTTAGCGTAAGAGAACTTATGGCTAGAGTTAAGGCTAATCTTAGAAGAACTCAAATGCTAAACACAGATAATAAAAACGGAGATATAATAACTGATGGAAGTTTAAGTGTTGATTTAGTTAAATATGAGGTTAACAAGAATGATGATAATATAGATTTGACTATAAGAGAGTTTGAATTATTGAAATTTTTAATAACCCAAAAGAATCAAGTGTTTTCAAGAGAACAGTTACTTGAACAGGTATGGGGATATGAATATTATGGAGATATTAGGACTGTAGATGTTACTGTTAGAAGGTTAAGAGAAAAAATAGAAGATAACTCATCAAACCCTAATTATATAATAACTAAACGAGGAGTAGGTTATTACTTTAAGGGGGAATAGATTTTGTTTAAAAGTATAAGATACAAAATAATAGTCATATACTTCCTGTTGGTATTTATAGCTATGGCAATAGTCGGAGTGTTTATGATAAATCAATTTAAAAATTTGCATATAAATACAGCTACAAATACACTAAACAGAATAGTTGATAACATAATAAAGCCTCAAATAAGTAATATAGACTTTACAAAATATGATGATTTAAGATATGAGATTCAAAAGATACCAGTTCTTCCTGGAGAATATGAATTATTGATGATAGATTCTAATACGTATAAGGTTATTGCATCTACTAAAAGTGATAGTAGGTTAATAGGAAAAGATGCTCTTAATAATCTTAATAAAGAGGTAATATCAAATTCATTCGAGAATGGATATATGAAGGATGAAGAAAATGTGAAAAACATAGGATATATATATACTAATGAAAAGAATCAAAAGATAATAATATATGGGAAAGCATACCTTGCGAATATATATGAAGTTCTGGATGAATCTAAGAAAATATTTTTACAAGCTATAATAATGGCTTTAATAGTAACTGTAATACTGGGATTTTTAATATCAAAGACAATAACGAATCCTATAAAGGATGTAACGAGCAAAGCTTCTAAGATGGCAAAGGGAGATTTTGATCAAAAGGTAGATATAAAATCTGATGATGAGATAGGACAACTAGGAAAGATGTTCAACTATTTAACTGCTAGGCTTAAAAATACATTAGAGGAGATATCTAGTGAAAAGAGTAAACTTAATGCAATAATAAATCAAATGGGAGATGGATTGATAGCTGTTGACAATGAGGGATATATAATACATGTAAATCCGACATTTATAGAAATGCTAAGAATAAAAGAAATAGATGTTACAAAACCCGTATATGATGATATGGTTAGTAAATATAATAAAAATTTAACATTGAAGCATATAAAAAATAAAAATATATCTCAGGGAAGTGGGATAATAAAGCTTGAAAATAAAGATATATTAAGAGCTAATTTTGTATATCTTAAAAATGAGAAAGAAGAAGTAAAAGGACTTATATTAGTGCTTCAAGATATAACAGAACATGAAAAATTAGATACTATGAGAAAAGAGTTTGTAGCGAATGTATCTCATGAATTAAAGACACCTATAACAACTATAAAAAGTTATACAGAGACCTTGCTTGATGGTGCCGTTGAGGATAAGGAAATATGTAATTCATTCTTGAATGTGATAGACAAAGAATCAGACAGAATGGCAAGGCTTGTTAGTGATTTGCTTCAATTATCAAGAATGGATCATAAGAAAAATAACTTTAATTCGTCAAGATTTGATATAGATAATTTGATAAAGGATATAGTGAATAAATTAGATATTTCTTTTAAAGAAAAAAACCATATAATAAAAATCGGACTTTGTGATAAAAACATAATAATAAATGGAGATAAAGACAGAATAGAACAGGTTATTCAAAATATACTTACTAATGCTATAAAATACACACCTGATAATGGAGTAGTTAGTATAAATATAAAAGAAGAAGATGAACAAGCTATTATATCGATAAAAGACAATGGAATAGGTATTCCTAAAAAGGATGTGTCTAGAATTTTTGAAAGATTCTATAGAGTAGACAAAGCAAGGTCTAGAGACATGGGAGGTACTGGACTTGGACTTTCTATAGCGAAGCACATAATAGAACAACACGGTGGGGATATATCTGTGAAAAGTGAAGTTGGAAAAGGAACTGAATTCAAAATAAAATTACCTGTGGATAAATCTGTGGATATATAATAATTATTTAACTTATATGTAATAATTCTGTAATATTATTTGTGTATAATTTATATTAAAGGTTTAATATGGGGATAACATTAAAATTATACATATAAAGTGAAGCTTAATTCAGATGGAGTTTTTATTTTAACTGAATTTCTAGTTGAACTAATCCACAGGCTATAGAGTTTTTATTTGCAGACAGATAACTCTTAGCTTTCGGATAAATAGAATATCAAGGAGGCTTAGAAATGAAGAAGTTAGGAGCATCTTTAATTATTTGTGGAATGTTGGCTTCAAGCAATGTTGTGGCTTTTGCAGATACAAATAATTCAAAAGATGTACAAATACAAACAAATAATCAAGTAACACAAGCACCAATAGAAACACCACAAGCATCAAAAATAGAAACGCCAAAAACAGAAACAGTAAAATCAGAAATGCCCAAAATAGAAACACCAAAAAATCAACCAATAGTTAAAAATAATGAGAAAAAAGAACAAAAGTCTATTCAAATAATGAAACCTGTTTCTGATTATACAGTTACTACTAACAATAAAGTTGTTGTATCTGGAACAGGCGAAGAAGGCAGTATCGTTTATTTAGATGTTTATTTAAAAAATGATAAAGACGGTGTTTTTAAGAAAACGGATAATTCAAAGACACTTGAAATAGGAGCTATGGGATTCTTTTTAACAGAGGTAAACTTAACTCCTGGGGAGAATAAAATAGTCATAAAAAATAATAATAAAGAAAAAAATAGAATTGTAAGATATACAAAAATAGAGAATAAAAAAGAAATACAAAATAACATGGATAAAGTAACAGATAAAAGAATTCAGGATATTTTCAAAGATATAATTACCCCAAAAAAATAAATTTGGAGTGTTAAATTGTGAATAAAGAAAAATTCAAAACATATACGTTAGCAATATTGTTTTTTATGTCGGCCTTTCTTTTATTGTTGAATATAAGTTTGGTAGGATTTAAATTTGATCTTAAAAAGATATATGGAAGTCCAAATATAAAATACAATATTTATTCAGTTGTAAGACCATACAGAGTATTCGTATACTTTGGAGGAGGAAAAAGTAGTACTGAGATATTGGATATACAGGATGAATATTGGAATCAAATAAAAATCATGTTAAAGCAGGAATTGTCTAAACAAAAAAAGATAAGTGAGATAAGCTATGATAATTACTTAAGCAAAAAGAATATGAAGAGTATAGAAGCTAATTTTGCTAAAGGATTAGATGTTGAATTGATAAATAGGAGCATATTCTTAAATGAAAGTGCTATAAGTGATATTGGAAATATTCGTGAAATACTTATACCGTTGGTAGATGATAAGTCTATATATTTTTTGAATAATAAACAAAAAGTATATAAAGTAGATTTAGATAAGGTAAAGCATATAGATTTGGTAGATAAGCTTGAGAAAAAAGAATATACGGAATACTTCACTGTAGACAGCTTATTTACTATAGATAACAATACATTAATTCCTATTAAGTTAGATGGTATTTCTTATGATAATATTAGTTCGAAGAACATTATAGATGTCAAAGATGATAAGGTAGTACAAAAAATAGGAGAAAATATTTTAGGTAATAAGTATGACTTTACTAATAGGATCGTTGAGAAAAATGGCAATAATACATTCATATACGGATATGGAGAGAAGACCTTAAGAATATATAATAATGGATATATAGAATTTTTAAATGAAGATATAGAGAATAAAAATATAAGCTTGGATCAATCTTTAAATATAGCTTTAGCTTTTTTAGCTAATCAGAATATAAATATAGATAACTTATCTTTGTATAGTGTAAAACAAAACTCTATAAACAATATAAATTCATATGAATTTAATTTTTATTATAAAGTTAATAATCTCAAACTAAAGACTGATAATGTTTTTAATCCTATACAAATAAAAATAGCTGGAGAAGATGTTTATAGCTATGAGGGTTTTTTAAAAGAAGTAGATCAATCTGTGGATGGAAATAAAGATAAGAATATAATACCACCTGATCAAATACTTAACATGAATTTCTCTTTGTTGAAAAAGAACCTCAAATATCAAAGTGGTGAAGAGGTATGGAAAAATATAAACGGGATAGAGCTTATATATTTTTCTAAGGATAATCACTTTATTCCATCATGGGAAGTAACTATAGGCAATGAGGTATATGTATTTGATGCCTATAAAGGGGATGTTTTATAGAATGGATTGGTCAAAATCTAAAACCATACTAATTATTGCATTTATATTAACCAATATAGTTTTGGGATATAATCTTTATATAAATGTATTTAGATATGATAGTCAGGATATTTTTAGTGATAGTTCTATAAATAACTTGAATAAATTGTTAAGTACTAAAAATATATCAATAAATACTCAAATACCTAAAGAGATACCAAGTCTTAGTACCTTAAGTATAAAGTATGAGGACTTAAGTAAGTCTGACTTAGATGCTGTATTTAAAGGAAGTGGATTATATAAGATTCAGAATAAGCATATAATGTACAATGGAAAGTCCGATATAAATGATTTTGATATAAATGAATGTACATCGTTTACTAAGAAATTTTTGAAGAAATACAATTTTGATGATGATACTTATTTAAAGTCTACAATTAATAAACAAGATTGTATAGAAATTATATATACTGGAAAATATAAAGATTATTTTTTGGAAGATAGCTATATGAAGTTTGTATTTTATGATAATAAAGATTTTTTATTTGAAAGATTATGGATAGTTCCTATAGAGGAAAAGAAACAGAAAAAAAGAGTTATATCTAGTGTGGAAGCTATTATGTCTGCTTATAGTCAGATGCCAAAAGATTCTGTTATAAATGAAATAAGATTGGGATATTATTTTGAATCTAATAATATGGATATAGAACAAGGGGATATAGGCCCCGTTTGGAGATTAAAAGTTAATAATGAATATATATATATAAAAGCCTTTGATTTATAATTGAAGGCTTTTATATTTTCGTAAATAGCGAATTTAATGGTATAATATATTTTAAAATGATAAATTGGAGGTTGAAGATGAGTTTTAATTACGCTTCAGTAGCTAGTGGCAGTTGTGGTAACTGTCATTATTTAGAGTATAAAGATACTAAAATTTTAATAGATGCAGGGCTTAGTGGCAAGAAAATTGAAGAAAATTTAAGAAAATTAGACAAAAACCTTGAAAATATTTCAGGAATACTGATTACGCATGAACATACAGATCATATAAAAGGTGCGGGAATTTTATCGAGAAGATATAATATACCTATATACGCAAATAGAAATACTTGGAACTGTATGACAGATAAGCTTGGAAAATTGAAAGAAGATAATGTTAAATTTTTTGATAATGATATTCCTTTTATTATTGGGGATATTAATATAAAGGCTTTTCCTATTCATCATGATGCAGCTGATCCTGTGGGATATACTTTAGATAATGGAAGTACTACTAAAATAAGTGTAGCTACGGATTTAGGGCATGTATGTGATAATATAAAGAATAACTTATTTGATTCAAAGCTGGTAGTTCTTGAGTCTAATCATGATGTAGAGATGTTAAAGATGGGATCATACCCGTATTATCTTAAACAAAGGGTAATGTCTAATAAAGGACATTTGTCTAATGAAGATGCAGGTAAGTTTTGTGTAGAGCTCGTAAAAAGAGGGACTAAAAAGATATTACTTGCTCATTTAAGTAAAGAAAATAATTTTCCAGAACTAGCATTTGAAACAGTAAAAAGTGTTTTGAAAGAGAAAAACATATCAATAGGAAAGAACTTAGAACTTGAGGTCTTAAGAAGAGGAACAGTATCAAATTTATACGCTGTGTAAGGAGTGATTGAGATGAAACGAGGAGGATATTTTATAACAGGTTTAATAGGTGCTATTATAGGAAGTCTGCTTACTTTATATATAGCTCCAAACTTTATATTAGATGATATTAAAACTGGCAATGGACAAGAAAAAAATACTCAAATAGTAGTAAATTCAGGAGAAGAAGAAAGCATATATAAGGCAGTAGCTAAAAAAGCTATGCCATCAGTTGTAGGTATAACTACAGTAACTGTTGAAAAAGACCGTTTTTTTGGAATGGCTAGAGAGTCAAGCGGAGTAGGAACTGGTGTTATTATAGATGAAAGAGGGTATGTGCTTACTAATTCTCATGTTATAGGAGATGGAAATGCAAAGGAAGTTAATGTACTTTTTTATGATGGAAGTAATGAAAAGGCGGATGTTCTTTGGAATGATTCAACGCTGGATTTAGCTATAATAAAAGTAGATAAAAAAGGACTTCCAGTAGCAGAACTTGGAGATAGCGATAAGGTAGAAGTCGGAGATATAGCAATAGCTATAGGTAATCCTCTTGGACTTGAGTTTGAAAGAAGTTTAACTCAAGGTGTTATAAGTGGATTACATAGAAGCATTAAGGTAAATGAGTATGAGTCTGTAGACGATATGATTCAAACGGATGCATCTATCAACCCTGGTAATAGTGGAGGACCACTTTTAAACTCTAAAGGACAGGTTGTTGGTATAAACACAGCTAAAATTCAAACTGGAGAGGGATTAGGTTTTTCTATACCTATAAATATTGCAAAACCTATAGTAGATCAGTTTATAGAAAAAGGTGAATTTAAGAGAGTTACTCTTGGAATAAAAGCTGTAGATGCTAAATATTTTGAAGATAGAATGGGTGAAGAGCTAGCTGTAAATGAAGGTATATATGTATACCAAATTATGAGTGATTCATCAGCAGAAAAGGCAGGAATGAAAGCAGGAGATGTAATAGTTAAAATAGGAGAAACTGATATAAAGACAATGGGCAATTTAACTAGGGAGCTTTATAAGCATAGACCTGAGGATGTTGTTGAGGTTAAAGTTAATAGAGGCGGAAAAGAAAAAGTATTAAAAATAACTTTTTAGTAAATAATGCTTGGATATTTATATCCAAGCATTATTTTTATATATCTATTTTGAAAAAACTTAGTTTTTAGGATAATATATTATTAGATTGAAATTAGGGGGGATATTTGTGAAACGAGTTATAATAAATAGACTTATATACTTGACACTTATATGTATAGGAGTCTTTTTAGCTCTTGAGGACATGTACTATATAATAGCGATACCTGTAATAATGTGGTTGTTGGTTGAAAGAGTGTACTGGAAAACTTTTTATGATGGGAAAAAGATGCTTTATAAGAAGCAGTTTAAGAGTGCAGCTGGGAAGTTTGAGGCTTTTTTAAAGGAGTTGGATGAGAAGCCTTGGCTTAATAATCTTAGAATGTTCAATATAGGAATATATACTCACAACCTACAAGCCCAATGCTATAACAATATAGGAATATGCTATTTAGAATCAAAGTCATATAAAAAGGCTACTAACTACTTCAATAAAGCAATAGAGCTAGATGACTTGTTTTGTATACCTTATTATAATTTAGCAATAATAAAACTTATACATGATAATGAAGTAGATGCTAGAGACTATCTATTACAATCTATAAAAAGAGGATACAACAAAGTAAAATTTGAACAGCTTAAAGGATATGTAATGATGAAATATAAGATGTAGAAGGTATAAAAACAGGTCTATAAAAATATCTAAAAGCAATCACTAACATTTATATAGACCTGTTTTTGTGAATAGAATTAAGTTATTTAAAGAAAGGATTTAAAGATGAATATAAAAATAGTTACTGTAGGAAAGATTAAAGAAAAGTATTTAAAGCTTGGAATAGATGAGTTTAGTAAAAGGTTAACTAAATACTGTAAGTTAGATATAGTTGAACTTAATGATGAGAAGGCTCCAGAGAATTTAAGCGAAAAAGAAATGCTTATGATAAAGGATAAAGAAGGAAAGAAGATTCTATCTCATGTAAAGGATACAACTTATGCTATAGCACTTGCTATTGATGGAAAAAATTTGTCTTCAGAGGACTTAGCTAATAAGTTAAACAATCTTAGTATAATGGGAAAGAGCAATGTAACATTCATAATAGGAGGATCACTAGGTCTTTCTGATGAAGTGCTAAAAAGAGCAGATTTTAAGCTTTCATTCTCAAAGATGACATTTCCTCACCAGCTTATGAGACTTATACTTCTTGAGCAGGTGTATAGAAGTTTTAGGATAATTAAGGGGGAACCTTACCACAAATAAAGGCGGTTTTCTTTTGAATTGTTGATATGACTAGGAGGATAAGCTTTTGCCTAATAAAACATCATACCATAAGTAACGGATAAATTTATAAATAAAAAGCAGAGCCTAAAGTATCTTAATGGAAAATAATGAGGTAATACAAGATGGGTTTCTTGAATAAATTATTTAGCAAAAAATTGGATTTACAGTCCCAAGATGCATTTATACATTTTATATTGACGATATATTTACAATTAAAACAGCAGGCTGTATTGTAGTTGGTATAGTAAAAGGTTCAGATATTCGAGGCGGTGACGATGTATATATTATAGATACCAATGGAAACAGGCTGCTATCCAAAGTCATGAGTATGGAAAATCCAAGAGTAGGCAAAATGAATATAGCACCTGTTGGAAGCAATGTGGGTATTCTTTTATCCGATATTGAGGCAAAGCAGTTACATAGAGGTGATATTCTGACCAATGAAAAGAAAATTAATTAGAGGTGATTTAATTGAACGAAGTTTTATCCGATTATATTGAATGGTGTAAGGAGCCTTGCAAAGAAAGTCAAGCTATAGAAATTAAGAATCTTTATGAAAATGAAAGGTTTCAAAAGTTATATAAATATACTGAGGAAAATCCTAATATTGTAGCAGATGTATTAAAAATACTAGGGAGTTTCTTAAAGGAAATGGATATATCAAAGGCATGTGCGACTGCCCATTTTTGTGGAGCATTAATTGAAAGCAATAATGTATTTGATATAGGAAATAATTTAATAGATTTATTTGAAAAAGTGATTAATTTAAGTGCTGAATGTATAACTAAAATTCCAGATATAAATAATGTAGATTGGAACATATTACTTGAAAACTTCCCAAATGAAGTTAAGGCTTATCATGGAAGCGAGCTATTAACACTTGCAATTATGGCTGTTATTACAAGAACTTCGGAAAGTCGTTATTATTTGAGAGAAAAGAAATTATATCAAAAATTAGAACTTTTAGAGCCATATATAAGATCTATAGTATATGTAACATTTGTACATGATGCTTGTTATGATTTTAAGGTATTAGTATTAGCGCCAGAAATAAGAAAAGGTTTTTGGATGAAGGTTCATGACATTCATAACTGTTTTTATCTTTTTACATTATTAGAAGCAGAGTTATATAAAAAAGGCTGGCATAATGATTATGGACTTAAAGATTACACTTTTAATGAGGAAATTTATAATACTGCTATAGGGACTTTTTATCCTAAAAAAGTATATACAATAGAAGCTCATTGTTCTTATCAAACTTATCTTGCAATAAATGGACAAGAAGAAGAAAAATCAAATTTAAGTAACATGATTTTTGGAGAAATGCCTCCAGAGTATCTTCCAAAGCTGAAAGGATGTCCTATTATTGTTATGAAGGAAGATAACATAAAGGGACGTAGAAGCTGGGATAGTAATTTTTCTTCTAAATGCCATGATGGACTATCACCTCATATAGAAATTTTAGAGAAGCTAACAGAAAAAGAAGTAGAAGAATGGATAGATAGTTTATTAAATAAAGAACAAGAGAAAGGGATTATAAGTAAAATCCAAAAATTTATAAAATCTCTTAAATAAAATTAAATATTTTATTATATTATTATTTACTTGAATGGGATTTGAGATGGACTGCAGACTATTAGTCAAGTATCTAAGATATTCAAAATTTCAACAAGAATATTACGATATTATGAAGGAATTGGATTAATATTAAAGCAAATTGAACAGATACTCAAAAATAATGAAATAACATATGCAATATAAGTATAATAAATGAGCAAAATAAAAATAGGGTGTTGGTAGCACCCTATAGCATACAACTTTAGTTACTTAGACAACTAATAGCACTATTAATGTTAATAGTGCTATCAAGAAGAATCCTGCTCCAAATAGTAACATTAAAACGTCGTCACTAATATGTATGACCTCCCTTCGAAAGGGATGAATGATAGCAGTAGCCTATATTAGACTATTAAATTGTACATTCATATTAGTTGCTTTTTATATGCTAATAATTATTTTTTTTAATTTGGATTATATATAAAATATGATTCAATCTTCACTGAATCAACATTTTGTCCTTTCTCAGTTGGTAAATGTATATCCCCTTCTGTTGTAAATCCGTAGGGATAGCCTTCAATAGTATATTCCCTATTACTATCTGCATTATTCATTGAAAAATTATTATCTATAAACATAATATTTTTCCCTTCAAGTTGGCCAACAAATGCTTTCGTATATTTTTTGTTCTTAGAATTCTCTTCATTAAGTTCTTCTTTTTTACGAAAATCAAATTTACCATTTTCATCAACATAAACGTAAATATTAAGAGGTATAATGTTTTTTAAATATACATAATGTAATAATACAGAATGGCTTTCTTCAAGTTCCTTTAGTGTCTTGACAACTTTAATCCTTGTACCATTATGTACCTCTAAAGACTCATTATGTTTTCTTAACCTTTCAACTTCTTTTGGGGAGCAATCTATATATATTCCATTTCTCCAATCTTTATTATTTTTATTTTGTGTTTTAATGCTTTCATAAGTTTTGCTATCAATTGCACACATAGCTCCTTCTAATTTATATTTAATCTTTTTATTGAGATCATAATTTTTATCCGCAAATAATATAGAACCAGTATCAAAAATTCCTACATATATTTTACTTTCAATCTTTTCCTGAAGATTATTATCCTTAATTTCTTCTTTTGATAGTATATTCTTACCTTTGAATTCCTCTGATATCTTAAAATAATCTGTTGGTTTTATCTCATCTAAATATATCCTTACATTAATATAGTAGTCTACTTTACGCAGATCTTCCCTGGTTCTTATTGTTTTAAAAACTGTCTCGTCTTCATTAAGAAGCTCATTTTTATTATCATTTTGTTTATCGTTATTATTTTGTAATTCTGTAATTTTTTGAGTATCATTATTATTAACTGGCGATTGAAACATGAAACATAATTTAAAGACTATAACTGCTGCTATTAGTAAAATTATAATTAGTTTGAATCTTACCTTTTCCGTAGAAGCTTCTGTTTTGGGTTTTTGTTTTTTCTTTTTAATAGCCTTTTTCATTCTAGGGTTATACGTTTTTAACTTTAACGTCTTAACATTCTTGCCTTCTAACTTTGATTCTATATTCCTTAGATATTTTTTTATTCTTCTATTATAAGGTTGAAGTTCTATCAGTCTTTTAAATCGTTCTCTCGCCTTCACTAAGTTATCTGTAAAATAATAGCAGTATCCTATACTATGTAATGCTAATTCATTATCAGGATCAGAAGCTAAATATGGTTCAATATATGGTAGTGCTTCTAAATAACGGCCCATACCTGTTAAAATACTTCCAATAAACAAATTAATCCTTAAATCAAATGGATCTATTTTAAAGGCTAATTCAAAGAATTCTAATGATTTTTCTAAATGTCTAAACTGATAATAGAATTCTCCTAATATTTTTAATAATTTTTCATCGTGATTGAATATTTTATAAGCCTCGAGTAAAGATTCTTGAGCTTGGTAATAATCTCTAATTTTTAAGGACTCACTACCTTGACTATATAATGATAAATATTTTTCAATGAAATTTGGATCTATTTCTTTTATATATTCATATTTAATTTGACCAATATTTTGTAGGATTTTAAGAACTTTTTCAACTTTTTGTTCATCATATTTTTCATATAACATTCTTTCTTTATTAGTCCAATTAAAATGATAATTTAATATATACCATATATTTAGAGGCAAATCTTCATGATTTAATAAAAATTCAAATATATAATCTTCTATAATAAGTGAACTAAAGACATTCCAAACTACATCATTGTTTAATAATTTTTCCCATGCATTAATATCACTTTTTAAGGAATTATCATTATAAAGTTCATTTAGCTTATCTAAAAATTCTTCTATTTGTAGATTTACATCATTACTAGTGTGCTGTTCATAACTATTATTAATATTTTGATATTGTCTTTCAATGGTTTTTTTATCTATATTTGCTTTATCTTCCAAAATACTTACTTCATCATTAATATTTTCAACTAAGTTAATATGCAAATCTTGTTGTTTATTATTCTTAACATATTTTATAGCTGTATCGTATGTTTCCCTAAGTCTTTGATACCCTTCAGGATCATCTTCTGGATTGTATATTTTTAATAATTTTGCATAGGCTTTTTTTATAGTCTTTAAATCACTATCATATGGTATCTCCAAAATTTCCCACCAATTCATAATTAATAATATTTCTCCAATTGATCTAATTTTTCAGCAAATAACTTTACATTTTTCTCTATAAGCTTAGGATTTTGGGTTAAAAGAATTCTTTCGAAATTATCCAATAACGTTGCTATATATTCTCGTTTCTCACCAAGTGATTCTTCATATAATCTTTCTCCCCTAGCTAAAAACAACCTGTTTTCAAGTTTATCTCTTGGATGAATTTTTATATCTTTAAGCTCTAACATACGCTTCTTTATTTCTTCCTCTGACATTAAATTTTCGGAGTTTTGAATTATTAATGATTTCTTTTCTCCTGTACTTAGTAAAGTAGCTTCTACTTCTAGTAATCCATTTATATCATACGTATATCTAAGAGCTACCATTTGCTCCCCTGATTTTCCACGTGGTACTGAAACATTTAATTCTCCAAGCTTTATATTGTTTTCAACTCGTCTACTTTCACCTTGATATACTTTGATTACCATCCTGGTTTGATTATCCCTAATAGTTACTAAGCTTTCAACTTTACTTATTGGTATTGGCGAATTTCTTTCAATTATAGGTAGGAAATATCCTGATTCGTAATTATTTTTACCTAAATTATTTACTATTTCCACTCCAAGGGTATATGGACATATATCTGTTAATACTAATTCTTTCAAATCAGAATTTCTTTCTTTTAGAGCTGCTTGTATTGCTGTACCTAAGGCTACTGTCTCATCTGGATTTATATTAGAATATGGTAATTTATTAAACATTTTGCTAACTACGGATCTCACCAAAGGCATCCTCGAACTTCCGCCAATTAAGATAATTGTATCAATTTCTGCTGGTGATATGTCAGCATCTCTAAGAGCTCTTTCTACCGGATGACGTAACCTTAAAAATATATCTGAACATATTTTTGCAAATTTATTTCTATCGATTTCAGTTTCAAAAGATTCCTCGTTTATAGTTAAAATCATGCTTGCTTTCTCTTGTTCTGATAATGCTTTTTTGCAAAGCTCAGCCTGTTTGCATAAAGCTGATAATGTCTTTTTATCTAATACATTCAAATCTAAATCATTTTCTTGCAGGAAATAATCAACAAGCAGTTTATTAAAATCTTCACCACCTAAATAATTGTCCCCAGCGATAGCTTTTACTTCCATTACACCTTCAAAAAGATCTAGTATTGATATATCAAAGGTTCCTCCACCTAAATCAAATACTAAGAACTGTGTGTCTTCATTTTCCTGATGAAGCCCATAGGCTATAGCAGATGCTGTTGGCTCACTAATTAACCTTTCAACCTTGAGCCCTGCAAGTTCACCTGCTCTTTTAGTCGCCTTTCGCTGAGCATCATTAAAATAAGCAGGAACACTGATAACTGCTTCTATAATTTCTTCACATATATATTTTTCTGCGTCTTCTTTTAAAGACTTTAAGATAAATGAAGATAATTCTTCGGGTGTAAAGGTATAAGTTCCTAGATTAAACTTTTTCGATGATCCCATAAATCTTTTAAAATTAGATACTGTTGATTCAGGGTGAGTAATAAGTCTTTCTTTTGCTACATCTCCAATTAAAATTTCATTGTTCTCATCAACACTTATAATCGATGGTGTTAAATGTTTTTTTAGAACATTTGGGATAATTTGTGCTTGTCCATCTTTCCATATAGCAACTAAACTATTTGTTGTTCCCAAATCTATTCCAATAATAGCCATAATAATCTCCTCCTTAATATTAGTTAATCATATAAGGTTAATTTGTTATATATCGAATAAAACTAGTTTATTATTTTTATTAGATAACATAAGAAAACCTCCTTGTTAATGATTACTTGAAACTTCCATTTAAAAACAAGGAGATTTTCTTTTTTTATATACAAATACCTTATTATAAGTAAAGCCAATTATCTTAAATCCACTAAAATATATCACTTTCATTAAATATAATTGAAAGTAATACAAATAATCCATTCACTAAAATTAATAATTTATTGGACATAATATAAACATAATTCTGTAAATCATTTATTACATAAAAAGCTAGTTAGAGCATGTCCCATAATCACAGTCATTGAATTTATCATCGACATTTAAATGTGTTTTTATTACAATTATAACATAATTATGCTAAAAAAAAGAAAAGGATAGAATGTATATAAGTGTTTTATAATTAAGGAAATTATAATGTAAAAACTAGTTAATAGACTACAGATGGATCCGGTATTTAAACATATATTAATAATTTAAAATGGGTTTGAAATTTGTGGATTTGTATTTAATATTTATATCAAACAGAATTAGGTAAAGGTATACCAGATAATTATGTATATTTGAGATAGGAGTACTAAACAGAAAAACCTCATTTGAAGTAGTTAGGGTGAACCGTACCATAAATAGGTGCGGTTTTTTTGATTTATAGTTTCCTAAATTGTACATCGAAGATTCGAATCTTCTTAGGAGTACTAAATTACAAAAATGTAATATTAATTAGAGCAAATGTAATATAAATCGATGGTTAGATATATATGATTTTTATATAATTTAATTAAGATAAGAAATGAAAAGGAAATCAAAATGTTAAAAATTAATAGGTTAGGCAGGATTTATAATAGAATTTTGAAATTAACTTTTTACAACTGTATGACAACTTAGCAATACTTTTAATAAATTCAAAAGTTACAATTAAATCATAATAAAAAAATAAATTTAAAAGAAAGAGGGTTGAAATAAAATGATGATTAATATAATAGTAATATTATTAGCAACACCATTTATCGTGGGAATACTAGCACCTATATTTTTAGAGAAAGATATTGAAATTGTTGAATATTAATATGAATTATAAAATTAAAAAATATATAAATTTTGATGAGAAAAATTACATGAAGAATATATTTATTTCTATGTGCCTATTTAATTTACTTTTTAGTATTTTATATTGTGGCTACATATAAGCCATATCTTATTTATAAATAGGATAATGGCTTTTTTTTATTTACAACTTTATTACAAAAAAAACATAGTTCTTATATATTTGATTTGTATAATGAATTTAACGAAAGAAATTAAATACATAGGGGGAATAAATTATGAAATTTATGAAAATGAAAAAAGGATTACCAATAGCATTAATAGCAGGAATGTTATTAACAGGAGGAGTACAAAGTTTTGCAGCAATGAACAATGTATCACAAACACAAGCAGTACAAGTTAATGCACAAGTAAACAAAGAACAAGCAAAAGAAATGGCTATAAAAGCATTTGAAAAATATTTAAATACAAATATAGATGAAAAAAAATTATTTGAAGAAACAAAATTATTAAAAGTAGGAGATAAATATAATTTTGAAGGAAAGGATCATTGGAATATTACTTGGACAACATATGATAATAACAAGGATATAGAGAGTATGACAGATGCTGAGTTAGATAAGTATAATGAAGATATTCATAAGGGTATAGGTTATTGTATAGGAATAGACGAAAAAAGCGGACAAATAATGGGAATATCAATAATAGATGGAAATAGAACTTGTACAAAAGAACAAGAAATAAAAACAGAAGATGCAAAGAAAATTGTATTAGATTACATAAAGAAAAACAAACTAGTAGACAATGTAGAAAAATTAGAGTTCTTAGGAGATGTAAGAATGGATCCATCATTATGCACTATTGCATATAAATATGGAGAAAATAAAGTTGTAACTGTTTCAGTAGAGTCAGTTTCAAAAAAAGTAGCAGGTTTTAGTTATACAGATGAAGAAAGTACAAAGAAAGCAATAGAAAATACTAAAGATTATAAAGAAAAAGGACTAGTTGGATAAAAAATATATTTGAGTTAAAGAGGTATTGTAAAATTGCAATACCTCTTTAAAATTTAAACAAAATAGATATGGGGAAGGGTATTAATGAATAATTTTATGAAAGAACTTATTGAAATAGGAAAAACTATAATTATATCATTTATGTTAGTATTAGTTATAACTATGCTTATAAAGCCTACTACTGTAAATGGTCATTCCATGAATCCAACTCTTGACAATAAAGATTATCTTCTTATGGACAGAGTATCTTACAAAATAGATACTCCATCAAAAGGAGATGTAGTGGTTTTTAAATCTCAAATAACTATGGAAAATGGTAAACAAAAACATTTAATAAAAAGGGTAATAGGAACTGCTGGTGATAAAATAAAAATTGCAGATGGAAAAGTATATGTAAATGATAAAGAAATAAAAGAAAATTATATAAATGGAAGCAATACATATGGAAACATAGATACAACTGTTCCAAAAGACAGTTTATTTGTTATGGGGGATAACAGACTGCCAGGACAAAGTCTTGATAGTAGAGAGGATATAGTTGGATTTGTAAAAACAGAAGATATAGTAGGAAAAGCATTTGTAAGATTATATCCATTTAATAAAATTACTTTATTAGATTAATTAAAAAGTAAGGTTAGGTATTAGTTAAAATACTTAGCCTTATTTTTTTTACACTACCGACATGTATATCATTGTTATTTTATATATACATATTCATTCAACTCAGCTAACTTAACAGCTTAGGCTCCAAACAAATCATAGCTGACTTTGTGTAGTCTTTGCAAGGAGCAAACTGATTTAGAGCTGAACGTATCGCAGCCCTTCATAAAAACACCTCCAATAAGTTGCGCCTATCATATCATAATTAAAATAAAATTGAATATTTTACTAAATTTACATTAAAATGGTTAGAAAATTCTGATATAATAGATTCAAATGTTTTTTTAAAATGATTCTAAAGGAGAAAGATTGATGAACCAAGCTTTATTAAGTATTCTGCTAATTATATCTTCAATATTTCTTAGTAATCTAGCTATTTATGCGATTAAAAGAAAAGAAGTTCCGGGGGCTTTTGCATTTTTTATTCTTTTGATGGCAATGACATTGCATTCTTTAGGTTATACGTTTGAGCTATTAAGTGATACCGTAGAAAAGATGTATTTTTGGATAAGAATTGAATATATAGGAGTGGCTTTTTATCCTTTTCTCATTATGTTATTTGCAAGGGAGTATACAGATGAGAAAAAATTAGCTAATAGATATGTATTAAGTTTGATGATAACGGTTAATATCGCCACCTTAGTTTTTGTTAATACAAATTCTTATCACTTGCTGTATTATACTTCAGCTAAAGTTGAGTCTTCATTGGGATTCAATGTTTTGAAATTAGAAAAAGGAATTTGGTATTGTGTGCAGGTGACTGCATTATGCATTTCAAATATGTACGGCATTGTAGTTTTTGTTATGAAATCTAAAAAATCAAAAGGAGACTACAGAAAAAGATCTTTCTTTATGCTTTTGGGACTCACAATACAGATGGTAGTTTTTATTGTATATATTTTGGGATTGGGGCCAAGATATATTGACTTACTGCCATTTTCATATATATTTATGGGTCTTTTAATTGGAGTTGGGCTTTTCAGGTATGATATACTTTTTTTGACCCCCATAACTCATGAAATGGTATTTAATGCTATAGATGAAGCTGTGTTGGTTGTAGATAGGAAGGGAATGCTTATAAGCTTTAATAGAGCATCAAAACAGTTTTTCCCATCACTTGAAAACATAAGGTCTGGCGAATCTATTCGCTCGATTAGAGAATTGATTGAATATGATTTTGATTTAAATCGGGATAGTTATGAAATAGATGACAGGACATACAATTTCAAGGTTATCGAAATGAAAAACAACAGAGGGAGACTTTATGTTGTAAATGATATAACCGAATCAGAACAGGCCAAAAAACAGCTTGAAATTCTAGCAACTACGGATACGTTGACTGGAATTTACAACAGACGCTATTTTATGGACAAAATTGAAAGAGATGCGACTGCAGGTGTTTTTGTCATAATTGATATTGATAATTTCAAAGATATTAATGATAGATTCGGCCATGTTGAAGGTGATAAGGTACTGAGTTATTTTGGAGATGAATTTAAAAATTTCTTTAAAGAATATATGGTATGTAGATATGGAGGCGAGGAGTTCGCCATGTTTATTAAGAATGGTAATTTGAATGAGGCATTTAGAAAATCAGAGGTATTCAGGAAAAAAATAGCATATAGTGAACATGATTTAAGATTTACATTTTCGGCCGGAATGGCTGAATATACAACAGGTGAGATATCAAATGCAATTATTGAAGCTGACAAAAAACTTTACGAGGCAAAGGAAAAAGGGCGCAATCAAATTAGATACTAAGAGATTTTTCTATAATACAAACTGTGACATAAGCAACAAGTGATTTTAAGCGGAGGTTATAGGTAGGTTTGTCAATATTATAAAACTATGATAGTATATAATCCGATAAGAAACTCATATATGTTTTTTATAAAAAGTAAACTAAAAATAAATTTTATATATTAGAATCAAAAATGATGAATGGAGGAAATTAAATTATGACTAATCTACCAAATTGTCCAAAATGTAATTCAGAATATACTTATGAAGATGGAAGTCTTCTTGTTTGTCCAGAATGTGCTCATGAATGGTCTTTAGAGTCAGAGGCTGAAGAAACAAATGTTATAAAAGATGCAAATGGAAATATCTTAAATGATGGTGATTCTGTAACAGTAATCAGAGACCTTAAAGTAAAAGGAAGTTCATCAAGTATAAAAATAGGTACAAAAGTAAAGAATATACGTTTAATTCATAATCCATCTGATGGAGAACATGATATAGAGTGTAAGATTGATGGTTTCGGAGCTATGAAATTAAAATCTTCAGTTGTTAAAAAGGCATAGATTTAAATATAAAAGTATATAAGAAGCCCAACATTTCTTTGATTTTATAAGAAAAGGTCGGGCTTTTCTTTTTCCAAAAATCAAATCCGCTGCTTTTTTATAAAATTATGACAATAAATATTAAAAAAAATTATATAAAAATTCTAACTATAGAAAAAATCTATAATGATTTACACTAACCGACATATAATGATATACTAGTCCCAAAAACAGTCAGAGGAGTTGGAGCTAGCATGAAAAAAGCACTTATAATAATACTATCTTTAATGATGGTTATATTTGGTCTTGCAGGATGTTCAAATGATGATAAAAACCAAGAAGCAAATAATAGTTCTCAAGAGGAATATAATATTGCTGATACTCAAAAAGTTGAAGATGCACTTAAAGATGAATCTTGGGTAGTTGTAGATACACGTTTAAATGATGCTTTCAATGGATGGAAGTTAGATGGTATTAGTAGAGGTGGAAGAATTAAAGGAGCTGTAGATTTTTCTGCTAACTGGTTAAAGGTGGAAGTAGATAAAAAGAAGGTTAATAAAGAAGAGGTTTTAAATGAAGCACTTGAAACAAAGGGAATAACAAAAGATAAAAATATAGTTTTATATGATGCAAATGGAAAAGATTCTAAAGACGTGGCTGATTATTTAAAAGGAAAAGGATTTAACAACCTATACATATATGACGTTAATAAATGGGCAGATGATGAAAAATTGCCAATGGAAAAATACAAAAACTATCAATTAGTTGTACCAGCATCAATTACAAAAGATGTTATTGATGGAAAGAAACCAGAAAGCTTTGAGAATGCTAAAAATATAAAAATTGTTGAAGCGAGTTGGGGAGAAGAAAAAACTTCTTATGCAAATGGACATATTCCTACTTCGTTCCATATAAATACAGATGAAATTGAACCTCCAACAACTGAAGGTCCAATGATGTGGATGTTAGCTGATGATGAAACTCTTAAAAAAGTTGCTCTTAAATATGGATTTACGAAAGATGATACTGTAATAGTTACAGGAGAAGAACCTATGTCTTCATATAGAGTAGCTACAGTACTTAGATATATAGGAGTTAATGATGTAAGAGTTTTAAATGGTGGAACAATGGCTTGGACTATGGCAGGATATGAATTGGAAACTACAAGTAATAAAGCTACACCAGTTGAAGATTTTGGTGGAGTTATACCAGGGAATCCAGATGTTATAGATACAATGGAAGAAACTAAAGCAGGATTAAAAACACCTGATAAATTCACATTAGTAGACAACCGTACTTGGGATGAGCATATAGGTAAGTCAAGTGGATATTCATACCATGATAAAATGGGGAGAGTACCTGGATCAGTATTTGGATATGCAGGAAAAACAGATTCTTATTCATTAGACTATTATAGAAATATAGACAAGACTATGAGAAATGCAAATGAATTCCTTGATCTTTGGAAAAAACAAGGTATAGATACAAATAAGCACTTATCATTCATGTGTGGTAGTGGATGGAGAGTTGCTGAGATTTATACTTATGCTGATGTTGTTGGACTTAACGATATATCTATATTTAGTGATGGATGGATTGGATGGAGTAATGACCCTAGTAATCCAACTGAAACAGGAGAGCCTAAAAAGTAGGTGAAAAAGTTTGAAAAATAAATTTGTTAATATCACATTATATGGAATTGAGTTTATAGGATTTATAGCACTATTAGTTCTAGAGTATTTATCAGGATATAAAGCTGGTGTTATGAAACATTTATATTTTAAGAAAATGGAGTATTTAGCTAAAGTATATACTCAAGATGCAATGATGATTCATTCTATAGTACTATTAGTTGTGTTTATAGGAGTATTATTAATATGTAAGAGAAGGCTTAACTGTAATTGTAAGCGAAGTATAATTATGTTTGCTGTATATGGCATTGTTTTAATTACAGCATTTCATATGCCTTATATGAAGGAATTAAACACATATGCTTATATATTGATAGTTTTAGAAACATTAATTGCAATTGAGACGATAAGAATCATTATTAATAAATAATAAGAAGCACTATATCTTTTATAGATATGGTGCTTTTTTTGGTGGGTTATCAAAAACTAAGCTATATTAATAAAAATAGTTTAACTTAGTTTAGGCATAATAATATTTGGTATAATCTATATATAGTTAAAAACAATGTTTAATAAAGGAGATTATTATGAAGCTTATATCTTGGAATGTAAATGGCTTAAGGGCTATAGTTAAAAAGAATTTTATGGAGTTTTTTGAAGAAATAGATGCTGATATATTCTGCTTGCAGGAAATAAAACTACAAGAGGGTCAGATAGATCTTGAGCTTGAAGGATATGAACAGTACTTTAATTATGCTGAGAAAAAAGGTTACTCTGGAACGGCCATATTTACGAAATTTAAGCCTATATCAGTACAATATGGGATAGGAATAGAGGAACATGATAAAGAAGGTCGTGTCATAACTATAGAGCTTGAGGATTACTATGTTATAACAGTATATACACCAAATTCTCAAACAAAGCTTGCAAGACTTGACTATAGAATGAAGTGGGAAAATGATTTTAGAGATTATCTTAAAAATCTAGAAAAATCAAAGCCTGTTGTAGTTTGTGGAGATTTAAATGTGGCTCACAAAGAAATAGATCTTAAAAATCCTAAAACAAACAGAAAAAATGCAGGTTTTTCAGATGAAGAAAGAGAGAAGATGACTAATCTTTTAGATTCTGGATTTATAGATACTTATAGATATTTTAATCCTGATAAAGAAGGGGTATACTCTTGGTGGAGCTACAGATTCAATGCTAGAGCCAATAATGCTGGTTGGCGTATAGATTATTTTTTAGCATCAAAAGAATTGAAGGATAGATTGATTTCAGCAAATATACATACTGAAGTTATAGGATCGGATCATTGCCCTATTGAACTTATATTAAAATAAAATTATATACGTTTAATCCCAAAACAAATGGCATTAAAATAACGCTAATGTGG
The DNA here is from genome assembly GCF_037844525.1 of Tepidibacter sp. Z1-5. Classification (NCBI taxonomy): domain Bacteria; kingdom Bacillati; phylum Bacillota; class Clostridia; order Peptostreptococcales; family Peptostreptococcaceae; genus Tepidibacter; species Tepidibacter sp. Z1-5. Next base: position 41,784 of record NZ_JBBMMD010000004.1, read on the forward strand.
CAAATATTTTAATGCCATTTGTTTTTTAGTATGTATATTTAAACTTTTTAAAGCTATGAAACGTCTAAGTATAGTAAAGATTAAATAATATAAAAAATATAGAGAGGAATAGGGTTATGATAAGACGTAAAAACAAGAATTACAATGAACTCGTAAAATATATAACTGATAACCAAGAGTGTTTGTACAGATTTGCATATACTTATGTAAAGAATCAGCAAGAGGCATTAGATATAGTTCAGGAGTCTATATATAAAGCATTGTCCTCGATTGACACATTAAAAAATTCGGAGCATATGAAATCTTGGTTGTACAGAATAATAATAAATACAAGTATAAATCATATAAGGAAGAACAAAAGGGTATTACTTATAGATGAGATAAATGATAAAGGTGAATGTAGAGAATATGATTTAGATAGAAATATAGATTTATATGAAGCTATAGATAAATTGGATGAAAATCAAAAAACAATAGTAGTATTAAGATACTTTGAAGATATGAAAATAGATGAAATAGCTAAGACGACAAATTGTAATATAAGCACTGTTAAATCTAGGTTATACAGTGCATTAGATAAGCTTAAATTAATTATGGGAGAAGGGGTGTAAATATGGATAATAAACTTAAAGATTTAAAAAACGAGTATTACTCTATACAAATACCTAATGAATTAGAGAATATAGTTAATTCTACTATAAAAAATTATGAGAAAAATAATGAAAAAAGACCATCGTATATAAGAAATTTTGCACTAGCAGCATCTATATTTATTGTATTTGCAGGAATGTTTGTAACTACTTTGAATATGAATAAATCTTTTGCTCAAAGTATGAGTAAGGTTCCTATAATAGGTAGTATAGCTGAATTGTTGATATTTAAAGATTATGAAATTCATAGTGATGTAGTAGATGCAGAAATTAAAATACCTAAGGTTGAGGGGTTACCAGATAAAAAGATTGAGCAAAAAATAAATGATGAAATATATGAAAAAATGAAGTCTGGAGTAAAAGAAGCAGAAGAGAGAGCTAAGGAGTATAAAGATGCATATATATCGACTGGAGGAACTGAAGAAAGCTTTAGAAAAATAAAAGTTACAGTGGATTATAATCTTAAATCAGTTAATGATAATTTAATATCTTTTATTGTATATCAGCATGAATCATTAGCGACTGCATATGCAGAAACCTATTACTATAATATAGATATTACAAATAATGAAATTATAAATATAGAGAATATATTAGGAAAAGATTATAAAAAAATAATAGATGAGAGCGTATATACCCAAATAGAAGAAAGAAAAAAAGACGAAAATAATAGTTTCTTTGAAGGAGATATGGGATTCAATGGAATAACAAAAGTGCCTAATTTTTATATAAACAAAGATGGAAAAGTAGTAGTTGTGTTTGATAAATATGAAATAGCACCTGGATATATGGGTGAGCAAGAGTTCGTTATAGAATAATTTAAAAAAATAAAAACAAAATATAAATTAAAACAAAAATGCAATTTCGAATAAACGAAGTTGCATTTTTGTTTTAATAAAATTAATTTTAAATAAATTATAGTGCTTTGAATAAAATTTATTAATTTTTAAACACTATGATTACAGAATAATAAAATATGCTTGAACATATTATTTATAAGAGTGTAAATAAGCATTGTAAAATAATGTAGCCTGTTTGAATTCTTATAGCTATTGTATTGCATAAAGTTTAATCAGTAAAATATAGAATTTATCATTGGGTATTTAAGTAAAAATTATTTAATATATCAATAAGCGAGAATGTTGGATATATCAAATTATGAAATTTAAACAAATATATATTGCATAAATAATATGAAGTGAAAACACACAACCTATTAGAAGGAGGAGCTATTATAGATGAAGGATATAGAAACTTTTAAAAAAATATATTATTGACAAAAATAAAGGTTAAATAGTAATATATCATTTATTATAAGCACTAGTGCTAATTTTCGGGAAAAGGTGGTTGGAAATGATAAAAAATCAAAATGTAACTCCGTTATTTGATGCTTTAAAAGAGTACCGAAAAAAGGAAGTAGTCCCATTTGATGTGCCTGGTCATAAGCATGGAAGAGGATTGCCTGAACTTGCGAATTATTTAGGTGAAACAGTTTTGCAGGTTGATGTGAATTCCATGAAATGTTTGGACAATATAAGTAATCCTGTGGGGGTTATCAAAGAATCGGAAGAGCTTATGGCTCAAGCTTATTGTGCAGATCATGCATTTTTCTTAGTTAATGGAACATCATCTGGAGTTCAAGCTATGATAATGAGCGTATGTAACCCTGGTGATAAAATTATAATCCCAAGAAATGCACATAAATCTGCTATAAATGGACTTATATTAAGTGGAGGTATACCTGTATATGTTCAGCCACAGACTAATCATGAACTTGGAATAGCAATGGGAGTTTCTGTTGAAAGTATTGAAGAAGCTATTGAAGAAAATCCTGATGTTAAGGCTGTATTTATAATAAATCCAACTTATTACGGTGCAACATCGAATTTAAAACGAATAATTGAAATAGCACATAAAAAAAATATAGCAGTTATAGTTGATGAAGCTCATGGAGCTCATTTTAGATTTCACAAGGAACTTCCAATGGCAGCTATGGAACTAGGAGCAGATATGTCTGCAGTTAGTATTCATAAAACAGGAGGATCTTTAACTCAAAGCTCGGCTTTACTGCTAAATGAAGGAATTATAGATAAAAATAGAGTTAAAACAATATTAAATCTAACTCAAACTACTAGTGCATCATATTTGCTTATGTCTAGCCTTGATGTAGCTAGAAAAATGCTTGCAACTCAAGGGAATGAAGTATTTACGAGAGTATTAGAGGTTTCAAGAAAAGCTAGAGATGAAATAAACAAAATCGAAGGATTATATGCTTTTGGTAATGAATTGATAGGGCAAAGTGGAGTGTATAATTTTGACGAGACAAAGCTTGGAATATGTGTTAAAGGGATTGGAATGACTGGGTTTGAGGTGTATGATGTGCTTAGGGATGAGTATAATATACAAGTTGAACTTGGAGATGTATATAATATATTAGCAATTATAAGTGTTGGAGATGATAGTTATTCTGTAAAAAGACTTGTAGATGCTCTTAAGGATATTAGTGACAAGTATAACAAAGGCAGTGTTGATTTTGATAAGGTTGTGTTGAATAATCCTCAGATTGTAGTATCGCCAAGAGATGCTTTTTATGCTAGAAAAAAAATAATAAAGCTTGAAGATTCAGAAGGTGAAGTAAGTGGAGAATCCATCATGGCATATCCACCTGGAATACCTATAATTACACCTGGAGAGAGAATAAGTAGTGAAATTATAGAATATATAAAATTCATCAAAAATCAACATAGCATGATGACTGATACGGAGGATCCGTATGTTGAAAATATAAAGGTTCTAGGAATATAAATAAAAAGACAGAGTACTCATTTAAATGAGTACTCTGTGTTTTTATGGTTATAATAATTATTGGATTATTTTTCTGAAGTATAAAACTAAAAAAATTCGAAAAATTATTGACAAACTCAAAAAAAATAGTATAGTAGATAATGTATTTACTATAAATCAATTTTAAGTTTACAAATAGTAAACAACAGTATAAATCAATTTTAAGTTTACAAATAAGAAACTTTTAGAACAAAAATAAACTTAGTGTTTACAAATAGTAAACGAATTTATATATTTTTTAAATCTTACAATGAAAAGGAGACATGGATATGAAAATAGAACAATTAGGAAGACATATTTTAGTTGAGTATTATGATTGCGATAAGGACATTTTAAATAATCATGCTTTAATTGAGAAGTATATGGTTGAGGCGGCTAAAGAGGCAAATGCGACTGTGGTTACTAGCTGTTTTCATATGTTCAATCCATGGGGAGTTAGTGGAGCTGTTATAATTCAAGAGTCTCACCTGACAATACACACTTGGCCAGAGTATGGATATGCTTCTGTTGACTTATTTACTTGTGGAGATTCTGTGAATCCTTGGATAGCATTTGATTATCTTGAAAAGAATCTTAAAGCACAAAAAAGTGAAGCTTCAGAAGTTGCAAGAGGACTTGTAGATAGAATAAGACATAACTCTAAAGAAAAATTCGAAGAGATTAAATTTAAGCCAGACGCAGAGTAATAAAATTAGAATATAATAAAAAAATAGAGATAAATAAAGGGGTGTAAAAAATGCAATTATGGTATACGGAAGATCAAACAAATAATGTAAAATTTTCAATGAAAGTGAAAAAACACCTTTTTTCTGAAACTAGTGAATTTCAGCAAGTAGATGTTTTTGATACACATGAATTCGGAAGATTACTTACTATAGATGGACTTGTAATGGTTACAGAAAAAGATGAGTTTATATATCATGACATGATAACTCATGTTGCTATGGCTACTAATTTAGATATTAAAAATGTTCTTGTAATAGGAGCAGGGGATGGCGGAACAGTAAGAGAGCTAACAAGATATAAAAGTATAGAGAAAATCGATATGGTTGAAATAGATGAACTAGTAGTTAGAGCGTCAAAAGAATATTTACCTATAACATCGTGCAAACTAGATGATCCTAGAGTTAATGTATACTTTGAAGATGGACTTAAATTTGTAGATGGCAAAGAGAATATGTATGATTTAATAATCGTAGACTCTACTGATCCAATAGGCCCAGGAGAAGGTCTTTTTACAACAAAATTCTATACGGATTGCTATAATGCCTTAACAGAAAAAGGTATACTAATAAATCAAAATGAAAGTCCATACTACTCAGACAATGCAAGAGAGATGAGCAGAGCTCATAGAAAAATTAAAAACATATTCCCAATAGCAAAGGCATACCAATATCATATGCCGACATATCCATCTGGACATTGGTTATTTGGATTTGCATCAAAGCAATTAGATCCTATAAAAGATTTAGATAAAGAAAAGTGGAATGAATTAGGAATTAAGACTAAATATTACAATACAGACATTCACGTAGGAGCATTCGCTCTTCCTACATACGTTAAGGAGATGTTGGAAGATGAATCTGTTTAAGAATGTATCTACTTTTTTAGGTTTTGATAATGAATATGAAGAATCTGAGCTAGTTTTGTTTGGAAGTCCATTTGATGGAACAACTTCATTTAGACCTGGAACAAGATTTGCTCCTAATATAATGAGAAATGAATCATATGGACTTGAAACATATAGTCCGTACTTAGATAAAGACTTAGAAGATGTTAAAGCATTTGATGCAGGAGATTTAGAATTTCCATTCGGAAATACACAAAAGGTATTAGATGAGATATATGATTTCACATCAAAAATATTAAAAGATGGAAAAACTCCTGTTATGATAGGAGGAGAACATCTAGTATCATTAGGAAGTATAAAAGCGGTATATGAAAAGTATAATGATATATACTTGATCCACTTTGATGCACATACAGATCTTAGAGATGATTATTTAGGAGAGCCATTATCTCATGCATCAGTAATAAAAAGATGTTGGGATTTTATAGGTGATGATAAAATATATCAATTTGGAATAAGATCTGGAGAAAAAACAGAGTTTGATTGGGCAAAAAAACATACTAATTTAACTAAGTTTTCTTGTGAAGGTCTTAAAGAAGCAGTTGAAAGAATAGGAAATAATCCTGTATATATAACTATAGATTTAGATATTTTAGATCCATCTGTTTTTTCAGGAACTGGAACACCAGAACCTGGAGGAATTACTTTCAATGAAATGATGGAAGCTATAAAAACTATGAAGTCATTAAATATAGTTGGGGCTGACATTGTAGAACTTGCTCCCCAGTATGATACAAGCGGAGTTTCAAATGCAGTTGCATGCAAGGTATTAAGAGAGATGGCATTGATAATAGGAAAATAGTTGTATAATTTAATTCTATATAAAAATAACGCTTATTAAATTTAATAAGCGTTATTTTTTTTATTTTGAAATTTCGATAAAATATGTTTCACATTAAACAATTTATCTCCATACTTAGACATAACAACTGCTATTGATATAAATATACATCCTATAACCATATTTTTTGTAAAAATTTCTCCTAGAAAAATTACCGATAGTAAGCTTCCAAATAGAGATTGAAGAGATACTAATAGAAGCGTGTGTATCTGATGTATATTTTTGCGCTGTGTTTTGAATTAAGAAAGCTAGTGTAGTATTTAGTATAATTAGATATGAAATAGAAAGAAATGTATTTCTATTGAAATTATTTAAATCAGGCCAAAGAAGAAAGCGCTTATAAGGGATAAAATTCCCGCTACTATTAATTGAATACTAGTCAAAGGAATAGGGTCTATATCTTTTACATAAATACCGATTAAAACTACTTGAATAGCAAATACAACAGCATAAAGTAAAGTTAATGTATCTCCAAAACTTAAATAAAATTTATTTTGAATACTTAAAAAACCGATATCTATAATTGTTAAAAAACCGGATATAACAGAGTATATAGTTGGTTTTTTCTTATTAAAATACCAAGATACAAATGGGACAAATATAGTGTAAGTAGCAACTAAGAATGATTGCTTTCTCGCGGTTGTATACTTAAGACCTATTGTTTGAAGTGATTGTCCTTTTATATCATAAATTTTTTTAAATTGTATGAAATAAAAATATATATTAAGGTTAAAAATTACTGTATTGAGTAATAATATTAACTAAAGTATATATTTTTTTGATGATAAAAAATTATAATGGTTCTAAAAATATTATATAGATAAAAATTAGTTTGTTGTATATAATAGATATAGCGAGTATTATAAAGAATAAGTATGCATAATAAAGCTTATTTAAACTGAAGTCGCCATATTAGTGTATAGAGGAGAAGATCGATGAAAGGCTGGATTATTTACAGTGAGAATGAAACAGAAATTGTTTCGGAAAGAAATGAAGTAAATAGGTTTATTGAGGAAGCTGAATCTGAAGGAATTGAGCTTAGAGTATTAAGACCTGAACAAATAGATTTGGTTGTAACTAGTCAAAATAGAAAAAGTATATTGATTGATGGAGAGGTAACAACGTTACCAGATTTTGTACTTCCTAGAATGGGAGCTGGAACGACGTATTTTGCTTTAGCAGTTATTAGGCATCTAGAGAGACTTGGTGTACCGTGTATAAATTCATCTCATCCGATAGAGATAGTAAAGGATAAGTTGTATACACAACAGATATTAGCTGAAAATAATTTTCCATTTCCAAAAACTATGTTGGCTAAGTTTCCAATAAATATAGATTTAATAGAGAAGAACATAGGATTTCCAGCTGTTATAAAAACATTATCAGGTACTCAAGGAAAAGGTGTATTTTTAACTAATACAAAATCTTCTTTTAAGGATTTGATGCAGTTAATAGAGATAACTAATTCTAGATTGAATATAATAATTCAAGAATTTGTAAAAGATAGTTATGGAAGAGATTTGAGAGTCTTAATAGTAGGAGGAAGAGCTATTGCATGTATGGAGAGAACGGCTCCATCTGATGGTTTTAAATCTAATTTTTCAGATGGAGGAACTGTAAAAGAATATCAATTGACTCCTGAAATAGAATGGCTAGCTACAGAAGCTTGTAAAATTACTGGACTTGAGATAGCGGGTGTGGATTTATTGTTTGATGGTGATCACTATAAGATATGTGAAATAAACTCATCTCCTGGATTTAGAGGAATTGAATCATGCTGTGATATAAATGTTGCTAAAGAAATTTTTAAGTATTTAAAAATAAGATTTGGTATATACAATTAAGTTTATTGTATTTGAGGAGATTAGTATGATAAAAATACATGAAATAAATAATTTTAATTCATCATGTGATACACATAATAAAAATGAATTAAGCTTTAAAATAGCTGATTTAGTGAATTTTAATATGACACATGAAAATAAAAATAATACTTACTCAAAAGATGAAATAGAAAATTTAAGTAGAAATAAGACCGCAGAATCTATGGAAGAGTTAATAGGTAGATCTTATTTAGTTTATTTGACTAATGAAAAAAATGAAATAATAGGATGTGGAATGGTAGTTAAACAAGATGGTCTATATTTTGCTAAAACTCTTCATATCAGATCTGATTATAGAGGCCTTGGATATGCTCAGCAGATATGTGATTTGCGTGAAGATTTTCTTAGAAGTATAGGAGCGAATGAAATATATATAGAGTCTTTAAAGTATCCTAAAACTATAGAATTTCATAAAAAAAGAGGTTTTAAAGAAGCTCCTAATTATAGAGAATTAAAATATACTATACTTATGAAAAAAGATTTATAAAAAATAGGTTGATGTCAATTGTATTGACATCAACCTATTTTTTATAATGAAAGCTTTTACATATGTATTAATTTGGTAAATTTTATGTTATTATATTTAGAAATTAACAAACTAGGGGGATCTACTGTGAAATTTAAAGTTTATAAAGAGGTATTTGATAAGATTAATGATGTATGTTTTGGAGTTGTAGTAGCATATAATATAGATAATACGGTTACGAATTTTGATATTGAAAAAATTTTAAAAAATGAGATGGATGACTTGAAAAAAAAGATTGACGGCCGTAATATAAAGGAGTATGAGAGTATAATTCCTTATAGAAATGCATTTAAAAACTTAGGAATGAATCCTAATAAGTATATGAGCTCCATAGAAGATATGACAAAGAGAGTATCAAAAGGAAGTAAGCTATCTTTTATAAATCCAGTAGTAAATTTAGTAAATTCATTATCTTTAAAATATATATTGCCTATAGGTGCACATGATATGGATAATTTGAAAGATGAAATAGATGTTAGATTTTCAAAAGAAGGAGATATATTTATACCTTTTGGATCTAATGAAGTAGAAGCTGTTGAAGCTGGAGAATTGGTGTATTCTGATAGGGATAGAATAAGAACTCGTAGATGGATATGCAGACAAAGTGCTATAGGAAACATAACTGAAAATAGTAAAAATATATTTTTCCCTATAGATGGGTTTAAATCGAAGAATAGGGAAAATGTAGAGAAGGCTATGAATGAACTAGAAGAGCTTTTAGTTAAATATTTCAACTGTGAAACTAAGACTTTTTTTGTTGATGAAGATAATAGAGAGATAGATATATACTAAGGTGGTTGAGCTAAAAATGACGATAGTTGAAATATATTTAATATTTCAACTATCGTCATTTTTAAATTTAAAGGATGAAATACAGCAAAAAAATTTAGTAGTGTAAACCAAATTAAGTATTTTGCATATTATATGAATACAGTGAAATATTTAAGGGGGTATATAATGTATTTTAATCCTATGTTTTTTCAACAACCTATGAGAAAAAATAATAATAAAAGTTATATACTAGATTTTGAAAGAGGAGATGTCAATGGAGATAAAGTGGTTGATAATGTATATCTGATAGGAGATAAGCCTCATGGAGATAGTAGTCCATTTAGAGATAATATAAGAATAAAAATAATAGATGGAAAAACAGGTCGCCAATATATAATTCCACTTAAAGAAAATGCTGGATATAATCCAACTATATTCTTAGGAGATTTTACAAATGCTGGAGTAAATAATATTTTTGTAGCTATAGATTCTGGTGGAAGTGGAGGATATGCTTTTTATTATATATACTCATTCTTAAACAATAAAAGTAAGCTAATATTTGATTTTGAAAAATTTAATAAAGATAACGAATATGAAGTAAACTATATGGATTATTATGAAGCAGAAGTTATAGAAGAAAGTGATAAAGAACGATATATAATAAATCTTGAATACAAGGGAGATAAGTATTTATCTGAGATATACAATAAAGATGGAACATTAAAAGAGAGTATTAGTGGATGGGTGAATCCTCTTGGGGGATTATATCCAATAGATTTTAATAGAAATGGAGTATATGGTTTATATGCTGAGCAGAGAATAGCTGGAAGATATAATGCAGATGGAATTGGGTATGTTCAAACATCTCTTCAATGGAATGGTAGTAATTTTGCACCATTTTTCCAAACGGTTGGTGTGTTTGGATCAGAACAAGAAGATGAAGTTAAGATGTTTTGCGGGTCAGATTTTTCGGATGTAAAATATACTAATTCTGAAAATATCAAAGATGAAAAGCTTGAAGAAGCTATTATAGATTTATATAAACTAGAAAAATCAGACAATACTAGATATTATTATAATAGAATAGATTTTGATTCTGATGGAGTTCCTGAAGTATTTGTATATTTAGTAGGGGCTGCTACCTGTGGAAGTGGAGGATGTAGTGCGGCTATATTCAAAGAGTTGAAGGGTGAATATAAAGTTGTTTCACAGTTTACATTAGTTAATACACCTGTAATAGTAAGTGATACGAAAACTAATGGATATAATGATTTGATAATGTACGTATCGGGTGGAGGAATTAAGCCGTTTTGCGCTGTGGTGAAACATGATGGAAATAACTATCCTCAAAATCCTTCAATGCAACCTAAATTAGAAGAAGGAACTAAGGTTATAGGAACTGGAATAATAAATGATGAAATAAATCCAAATACAGGAATAAACATAGGGTTTTGATATCAAAACCCTATATTTTTACATATTTAAGTTATATAAATTGAAAACAATAAAAGGTTTTGTTATAATTAGGAGGGTTATACTAAAAAATGGGAGGTATATACAATGGAAATAAAAAGATATGAAGGAACAGGAAGAATGAGTCGTGCTGTTGTACATAATGGAACTGTTTACTTATGTGGACAAACTTGTTCAGATAAAGAAGGTATAAAAGAGCAAACTAAGGTTGTACTTGAAAAAATAGAAGATTTATTAAATAAATATGGATCAGATAAAAAACATATATTATCTGTTACTATTTATGTAAAAGATATGTCTATGTTCCAAGATATGAATGAAATATGGGATAATTGGGTTGAAGATGGATTTGAACCTGCAAGAGCATGTGTTGAAGCAAAGATGGCTAGAGAATCTATATTAGTTGAAATGTCAGTTGTAGCGGCTGTTAAATAAATAAAAAAATCTCCTATAACATAAAATGTTATAGGAGATTTTTTTATTTAAATTGTCGTTGTTGTTAAATTTAAATATTAAGGCTATAAACAAAAACTTAAATAGTTCGAAAAATATTATAATACATAAAACTTAAAAGGATATTAAAAAATTCTTAAATTTATAATAAATATAAATTATAATAATATATACAGACTTATGAAAGGAGTCACTATATGCATATAAATATTTTAATAGTAGAAGATGAGGAGGATATAAGAAATCTATTATCTGTTAATTTATCTAATCAAGGATATAATATAATTGAAGCATCAAATGGGATAGAAGCCTTAGAGTTGTTTTATAAAAATGATATTGATTTGATAATTATAGATGTTATGATGCCGATTATGGATGGGTTTAAGACTGTTTCTAAAATACGTACAACAAGTAAAGTTCCTATAATATTTTTGACAGCAAGAGATGATGAAACAGACAAAATCTTAGGATTTGGATTAGGTGCTGATGATTATGTTGTAAAGCCTTTTAGTATAGTAGAGGTAATTTCTAGAGTACAAGCTCATCTTAGAAGATATATAGAGTATGGTATAAATAATTCTAATAAAGTAATTACAAATGGAAGTATAAGTATAGATACTGAAAATTATATAGCTAGAAAAAATAATATAGATATAGATTTAAATCCTAAGGAATTAAAGATACTGTCGCTTTTTATGGAAAATGTAGGGCGTATATATACTAAAAAACAGATATATGAAAATGTATGGGAAGATATATATCATGGAGATGATAATACTATAATGGTTCATATAAGCCATATAAGAGAAAAAATAGAGGATGATCCTAAAAAGCCTAAATATATAAAGACTATAAGAGGAATAGGATATAGAATGGAAAAAAGTTATGGTTAAGATATCTAATCCTTTTAGAAAAATAAATATATCTACAAAGTTATTTTTAAACTATTTATTTTTATTCGTAATAGTTGTATTCATATTGATTTTTAGCTTTACAGGAGGTATGGATTATATTGAAAAACAGAATATTGGAACTATAGATTCTGTAGACATGGTGAGTCTTTATGAAAATATATATGATTATGGAATAGATAGAGCATGTAAAAAAGAGAGAATTAAAGATAATTCATATGTAGAACTGTTAGATGAAAATCTAAAAGTAATAGAAGCGTATAACAGCGTACATCCAAAAGGATATATATATGAACAAAAAGAATTTAATAAAATAATAATACCTAATTATTATTATTATCAATACTCAGAGGATATAAATGAAAAATCAAATAGTTTTAATGTTTACTATTCTAAAGAAACTGGAAATATTTTATTGGCATCTGTTCCGAACCAGGAAATCAAATTCATACAAAAGGTATTTAAAGTTACATTCACAATATTTGTATTAGTACTATTGATAGTTATAATTATTTATGCTAAATGGACTTCTATAAGCTTAGTAAAACCTATTAAATCTTTGGTTAAAGGTGTTAATGAAATAAGTAAAGGTAATTATGACACTAGAATTAATATAAAATCTAAGAATGAATTAGGTATTCTTAAGGATGCTATAAATAATATGAGTAAAAAGATAGAGGAAGAAATATTTCTTAGGGAGAAAGCTGAGAAGAATAGAAAAAGATTGATACTTGATATATCTCATGATTTAAAAACTCCTCTTACTAATATAATGGGATATTCTGAGACGATATATTATAATCTAGAATTAGATGAATCAATTAAAAATAGATATTTAAATATAATAATGTCTAATAGCAAAAAAGCTAACAATCTAATAAGTGATTTATTTGAATTATCAAAAATAGATAGTGATGATAATAAAATAGAATTTAAAAAACAGGATATATGTGAATTTGTTAGGATATTACTTATAGATTATGTTTTTGAAATAGAAGAAAATAATATGTATTATGAGTTTGATATTCCTGATTATGAGGTAATGTGTAATATATCTGATAAATATTTGCAAAGAGCTATCGGCAATTTAATAGTGAATAGTATAAAATATAGTGGAAAAGAGTCTACTATTAAAATCAAAATTAAAAAAACAGATAGTAATGCTATTATAAATATTGAGGATAATGGCATAGGAATAAAGAGCGACTCTATTAAAGACATATTTGAACCATTTGTAAGGATTGATTCTTCTAGAAACTCAAAAACTGGAGGAACAGGTCTTGGACTTGCTATAACAAGAGCAATAATAAAAAAACACGGGGGAGATATATATTTAGATTCGCATGTTGACAAAGGGAGTAGATTTATAATAATTATTCCTATGAGCAAAATATAAAAAAGCTATTCTAAAGTAGAGGGTAATTTCTACAATAGAATAGTTTTTTTATTGAAAAAATTTGTATTAGCATACACTACTTACCTGTTGAATGCATGTATATTTAATATGTATCATATATAGTAACGGTATTATTTTAAAGGGGGTATGTTATGAGGAAGGGAATTATAGGGAATATTATAGTTGCTATTTGTATATTGGCTATGGGGTTTCAATATACAGCTTATGGACAGAGAATAAATACAGGATATATATATTTTGGAGATAAGCATAAGTATCAGGATGCAGTAAACAATACTAACGATTCTCTAGATACTGTTTATCCTAGTTATTTTGATATAGATCAAGATGGAAATCTAAAAATAACTGAAACTTTGGATCAAGATTTCATAAAGGACATGCATAATCAAGGAATAAAAGTAGTTCCGTTTATTAGTAATCATTGGGATAGGAATTTGGGAAGAAAGGCTCTTTCTAATAGATATAATTTATCAGACCAAATTGCAAATGCTATAAAAGAATATGATTTAGATGGAGTTAATATAGATATAGAGAATGTTAATGATGCAGACAAAGATGATTATACTGATTTTGTAAAAATATTAAGTGAAATTATAAGTAGAGATAAAGAAATTTCTGTGGCGGTTGCTGCAAATCCAAATGGATGGACTTACGGATGGCATGGATCTTATGATTATGAAAAGTTAGCTATTTATAGTGATTATATATTTTTGATGGCATATGATGAAAGTTATATAGGAGGTCCTGAGGGACCAGTTGCTAGTATATCTTTTGTTGAAAATTCAATAAAAGAGATTCTTAAGTATGTTGATAATAATAAGGTTATACTTGGAATACCATTTTACGGAAGGTGCTGGAAAGAAGGAGATTCTTATGGAGGATATGGAGCTAGTTTAAAGAGAATAGAAGAAACTGTAAGCAAATATCTATCTGATGTTGTATTTGATGATAGATCAAAATCTGTAAAGGCTACTGTATATAAAAATGATGGAACTTATATATATTGGTATGAAAATGAAGAATCTATAATAGAAAAGATAAAGCTTGTAGAAAAGTATGATCTAAAAGGTAGTGGAAGTTGGAGCTTAGGTCAGGAAGATAAAAGTATTTGGAATTATTATTCAAGGTGGCTAGATGGGGAGTATTTAGTTGATATATACGATCACTGGGCTAGTGATAGTATATATAGTATGATAGATAATGAAATAATGAATGGAATCTCAAATATGTATTTTGCTCCTAATGATAACCTTACAAGAGCTCAAGCTGCAGTTATACTGACAAGACTTCTTGAAATAGATGATGAATATGTAAGTTCTGATAGCTTCGATGATGTATCAAAGGATTATTGGGCATATAATGAGATAGAGATAGCTAAGAAATATGGGCTTATTAATGGAAAAGAAAAGAATAAATTCTATCCAAATGATCCTATAACAAGGGAAGAAATTTCAGCTATGCTTAGCAGACTTATAAAAGATGATTATAGAGATGATAGCATTGAGTTTAATGATGTAAATGATAACATGTGGTCGTTTGATTATATAAATAAAATGAGTAGTATGGATATATTAAAAGGTTATGAGGGTGGAATGTTTTATCCAAATAGAAATTTAACTAGGGCAGAGATGTCTACTATAGTTGATAGAATATTAAAATATAATATAGAGTATATAAAATAAGAGCTGTGATTTCACAGCTCTTATTTTTTTGTACCTAATATACTTTTTTACAATCGCTAAAGTCGTATACATCCATTAAAGCCTCACCAAATCTTTGATAATGTACAACTTCTCTTTCTCTTAAGAATCTAAGCGCATCTATTATATCTGGATCATCTGTAAGATTAATAAGGTGCTCATATGTTGAACGAGCTTTTTGTTCAGCAGCCATATCGTTGTGTAAATCTGTTACAGGATCTCCTAAAATTCCTATATAAGATGCAGTCCAAGGCACTCCACTTGCATCACAAGGAAATACTGCATGATCGTGTTGTGTATATTGAGAACCAAGACCGGCAGCTTTTAGTTCTTCAGGTGTAGCATCTTTTAATAATTGATATACCATGGAAGCTATCATTTCTGCATGGCCAAGCTCCTCACTTCCTATATCTGTAAGGAGAGCTTTCGCCTTATTAGTTGGCATAGTATATCTTTGATTAAGATAAGTCATAGCTGCACTTAATTCACCATCTGGTCCACCTAACTGAGTTATTATATATTTTGCCATTTCTATATTTTTATATTTTATATTAACAGGATATTGTAATTTTTTTTCATAAATCCACATAAGTTAATCCCCCTTATTGATATTCCCATGGCCACGGATCATCTATCCAATTAAATGGATATTTAGCTAATGAAAATCCGAAATTAGTAAGTGGACCATATCGCATTTCATACATTTTTCTTAGCCTACAAGCTTCCTCAGCAAGCATATTAAAGTCCATTAAAGCCTTTTGATCTTTAGGATGGGTATCTAAGTATAAATTAAGATCAAGACAAGCAAATTCTACTTCTTGAATTTTAGTTAATAAATCATTTCTAGATATATCTTTCATAACTATTTCCTCCTAGCTGATTTCTTTTTAGAAAAATCTATTTTTTACACTTTTTATTAGAGTCTTTTTTATATGGTTTATAAAGTTCAGGAAAAATAGTTCCTCTTTTAAATCCTTTGCTTAAAGGATACATGCACATATATTTTTGTATACATATATAAGGTCTTGCAAGTTTCATGTGTATTAACCTCCTTATGAATGTCCTTAATATCATTTTATAAAATACACTTAAAAAAGGTGCTTATGATTTCTAAAAACATAAATTTATAAGAATATTATTAGGTGAGCGAAAAATGATACTCATTGAAATAACGCTACTTAGTCAACCTTTTAATCAAACTACAGACTATGCTTTATAAAATATCCTAAAAGTTCTAAACTCCCTTTGGTCAGACAAAGAACTTTCTTAACGGATATGTTAACAGCATAATCTAAGTTTGATAGTAAAAGGGTACATCAAAAGTAGCTAACATTTCAATGAGCATCATTTTTGAATTTAGTTCTTTAAAGATTGATTGGATTTAAAAGGAATTAAAAAAGGAGATATCTTTTAGATATCTCCTTTTTAATAATCTATTATGCATCAAGTGGTATTGGATTGAATACTCTTTGCGCTAACTCTTGGTCTATCATTAAAAGACCAGCTGGATTATTGTTCATAAGTCTTAATTTTTTAACAATCTTCTCAACAGACTCTTCTTCCTCTGCTTGTTCAGTTATGAACCATTGTAGAAAAGCTGTAGTTGTGTGATCTTTTTCTTCTAAAGCTATGTCCATTAAATTGTGAATTGATTTAGTTATTCCCTTTTCGTGAGTAAGAGATAATTCAAATACTTCAAGAGCAGATTTAAAGTCATTCTTTGGCTTATCTAAAGCTTCAAGTTCAACTGATCCTCCTATTCTTCCTATGAAATTGAATATTTTGTAAGCATGAGCTTGTTCTTCTTGAGCTTGAACATGGAAGAAATTGGCGAATCCATCTAAATTTTGATCCAAGCAGTAAGCCTCCATAGCTATGTATAAATACTGTGAATAAAATTCTTTTTGAAGCTGAGAATTAAGTGCATCTATTATTCTTTTATTACCCATAAAAATACCTCCATTTAAAATATATTCTTTAATAATTTAACCTCGAAAAATTAATCTATTCAAATATATACACATAATATATAGGTTTTAAACCCTTAAAAACTAAAACTCAAAAAGTGATAAATGTATTGCAATTATAAGAAAAATTATATATTATGTTTAATAATATATAAAAATGTAAATGAAGGGAGGAATAATAATAACTATTTCGCATCTAAAAGAATCCATGGCGCCAAATTTTAATATAAATGAAGAATATAAATTGGGAGAATTTGATTTCAATTTCATGGCAGAATTTATATTAAAAAATGAGAAATATTTTTTGAACAAGAAGAATGTAGTATGGGGATATGAAAATAGAGAATATGTTCTTGTTAAAAAAATAGAAACAATAACCGAAGACGATGTATATCAAATACAAAAGATAGCTGAAAATGCCATGGACGAGTTTGTAAATCTGACTGAAAATCACATGTCAACACACATAACTGTATTTATTGAAAGCTCTAATATAGATGATAATATTAAAAATAATATTAAAAATATATCTATCAAAAAAAGTTATATGTGGGGAATAAAAGGATGGAGTGATGTCAGAGTTATAATATTTGACTGCATCAACAAAGATTTTACATTCAACAAAGCATCAAAAGAAATAATAAACTTTTATAAGGAGGTATTACTATGAATTCATTAACACTTTTATTGGTTGGAGGCATAATACTTCTGATAGGATATGTATCTTATGGAGGATATCTTGTTAAAAAATGGGGAGTAAATGATAAAAATATAACTCCAGCTCATACAAAAAACGATGGTGTAGACTATATGCCAGCTAAAGCGCCAGTATTATTAGGACATCACTTTGCATCAATAGCAGGTGCAGGACCTATTGTTGGACCTATTCAAGCAGCAATATTTGGATGGATTCCAGTAACTTTATGGATATTAATAGGTGGAATATTCTTTGGAGGAGTTCAAGATTTCGGATCTTTATTTGCATCTATAAGACATGAAGGTAAATCTATAGGTGAAATAATAGAAGTAAATATAGGAAGAACAGGTAAAAAGTTATTTGCTATATTTGCATGGCTTACACTTCTTCTTGTAATAGCAGCATTTACTAATATAGTTGCAGCTACATTTGCTTCAACACCTCAAGCTGCATCATCATCTTTATTATTTATATTACTTGCAGTTGTATTTGGATTTTTAGTATATAGAAAAGGTGTTCCTCTAGGAATCGGTAGTGTAATAGGAGTAATATTCTTAATGTTATGTATGTATCTTGGTATGAAATTCCCTATTTCATTAAGTAAAGAAACATGGATAATAATACTTTTGGGTTATATATTTATAGCATCAGTAACACCTGTATGGATACTTCTTCAACCAAGAGATTATTTAAATTCATTCTTATTATATGCAATGATTATAGGAGCAGTTCTTGGTATTGTCATAACTAAGCCTGTAATTCAAATGAGTGGATACACAGGATTTAATGTAGGTGGAAACTATTTATTCCCAATACTATTCGTAACAGTAGCATGTGGTGCTATATCAGGATTCCACTCTTTGGTTGGATCTGGAACATCATCAAAGCAGCTAGATAAAGAATCAGATGCCAAAAAAATTGGTTATGGTGGAATGCTAATAGAATCACTACTTGCAATAATTGCTATAATTACAGCCACTTATTTAGGAGCAGATAAACTAAAAGAACTATTATCTCAAGGTGGACCTATAAATGTATTTGCAGATGGTATAGCAAACTTTATGAATTCATTTGGAGTTCCATTTGAACTTGGAAAATCATTTACGGCTTTATCTATATCTGCATTTGCTCTAACAAGCCTTGATACATCAACACGACTTGCAAGATTTATATTCCAAGAGTATTTCGAATCTAAAGAAGGAACTAATACAGTTTTAACTAATAGATACATATCAACAGGGATAACTGTTGTTCTTGGAGGAACACTAGCATTTATGGGATACAAAGCAATATGGCCGATATTTGGTTCAGCAAATCAACTTCTTGCAGCATTAGCTTTACTTGCAATAGCAGCTTGGCTTGCAAATACAGGTAAATCTAATAAGATGATTTTAGGACCTATGGTATTCATGTTTGCTGTTACTATAACTGCACTAATACTTCTTATAAAGACTAATATAGCGTCAGGACAATTTATAATAGTAGTATTTGCAGTATTACTGCTAGTACTTTCATTAATACTTCTTATACAATCATATGATGTATTATCAGGAAAGAAAAGAAAAGCAACTAAAAAGTCTTAAAATACAAAAAGTCTCTCTTAAATTTAAGAGGGACTTTTACTTTTGATTGAAAACGGATATTATATTATATATAATGATTAAACTGAAGATAAATATTAGGAGGTCAAAAGTAAATGATGTTACTTGCAAATGAATGGAAAAACTATGAATTAATAGATACTGGAGATGGAGAAAAGTTAGAGAGATGGGGAGAATATGTATTAAGAAGACCAGATCCTCAAATAATATGGCCACTTCAAGATGAATGGGATCTATGGAGAAAGCCGCATGGACACTATCATAGAAGCAACAGAGGTGGAGGAGAATGGGAATATAAAAAGAAAACACCTGAAAAATGGACTATAAAATATAAGGACTTATCTTTTTATATAAAACCTACAGGATTTAAGCATACAGGATTGTTCCCAGAGCAAGCTGCTAACTGGGATTGGATAATAAATAAGATACAAAAGGCTAATAGACCTATAAGAGTACTGAACTTATTTGCATATACAGGTGGAGCTACAGTTGCATCAGCTTATGGGGGAGCTGCTGAGGTTTGCCACGTAGATGCTGCAAAGGGAATGGTTAACTGGGCTAAAGAAAATATTCAACTATCTGGACTTGGGGATAGAAAAGTAAGATTTATAGTAGATGATGTATTTAAATTCGTTCAAAGAGAAATAAGAAGAGGAAGAAAATATGATGCTATAATAATGGATCCTCCATCTTATGGAAGAGGACCTGGAGGAGAAGTTTGGAAGATAGAAGAAAAGTTATGTGAATTTATACAACTTTGTATGAATGTATTATCAGACGATCCGCTATTCTTGCTTGTAAATTCATATACATCAGGTTTTTCGCCTGTAGTTATTGAAAATATATTAAGATCATCTATAGGACAAAAATATGATGGAAAAATAACATCTGGAGAAATAGGAATACCTGTAACTAAAACAGGATATGTTCTTCCTTGTGGAATATTAGGAAGATGGGAGTCAAAATAATGAACATATTATATGAAGATAATCACATAATAGTAGCAGAAAAGGAAGTAAATATATTATCTCAAGCAGATAACACTAATGATAAAGACATGTTGTCTATGGTAAAAAAATATATAAAAGAAAAGCACAATAAGCCTGGAAATGTATATTTAGGACTTGTACATAGATTAGATAGACCGGTTGGAGGATGTATGGTGTTTGCAAAAACATCAAAAGCGGCATCAAGACTTTCAGAACAAGTAAGAAATAGAAGTTTTGAGAAAACGTACTTAGCTGTAATAAGAGGTACTTTAAATGATACACATGGAACATTTAAAGATTATTTATACAAGGACACTAGAACTAATATGTCTAGAGTTGTAGATAAGAATTTTAAAGGAGCTAAAGAAGCGATTCTTGAATATGAAGTTCTAGGTTATGATAAAAACTTAAGTTTAGTTAAAATAAAATTAAAAACAGGGAGACCTCATCAAATAAGAGTTCAACTTTCAAGCAGAGGTAATGCATTATACGGAGATCAAAGATATGGTGAAGATGTAAATAAGCATGGACAGCAAATTGCACTTTGGTCTTATGAGATGGGAATAACTCATCCTACACTTAAAGAGGATATGAAATTTAGATGTATGCCACCTAAACAATATCCTTGGAACTTGTTTGATATATAGATTAAGATAATATATTTATAGTATTCAAGTAGCGCTTAGATGAAAATGAAGGCTATTAAAAATATTTACAACATTAGCGGTATTTTAATGTCATTTGTTTTGGGATTAAGAGCTATAATTTTTCCAAATTAGAGATTTGATCAATTGGTATTTTATAGTGAATAAATAATTACATTTGTACGAAATCTAGGTAACTAACATTTTAATAACCTTCATTTTTTAAGTTTGAATCTTAAATTTTGTATAGATTTTATAAGGAATTTCTTTACAGAAAGAGGTAAGATGGATTTTATATTATAGATAGTTTTGATAACCTACAAAGCATAAAAAATACCTAGATTCTGTTTTTACAAAATCTAGGTATTGAAATTATGGATTTAAAATTTTTATTTAGCTAAAGCCTTCATTTCTTCTTTTTGCTTTAGATTCTCGATTATAACAGCACAAGATGCATCTCCTGTTACATTTACTGCTGTTCTTAACATATCAAATATTCTATCTAATCCAAATAACAGAGGAAGACCTTCTACAGGTATATTAGCAGCAAGTAAAACTGCAACAACTAATAAAGAAGGACCAGGTACACCTGCTTGACCGATAGAACCAACCGTTGCTGTAAGGATTATAGCTACATATGATGCCATAGTAAGCTCTATTCCAAAATATTGAGCAAAGAATACTGCTACAAGAGCATAGTATATAGAGTTACCATCCATGTTTATAGTGGCTCCAAGTGGAAGCACGAAAGAAGTTACTTCTTTAGATACTCCAAGCTCATCTTCGCAAGTCTCCGTAGTTATAGGAAGAGTTCCCATAGAAGAAGCTGAAGAAAAAGCTACTGAAAAAGGCTTCATAACCTTTTTTATAAATAAAGATGGAGAAATCTTAGAAAGCATTCCTACCATTACTGGATAAAATACAAACGTATGAACAGCAAGAGCTACTATATAAACTCCGAACAACTTAAATATAGGTTTTAAAGAGTCGAATCCAAATGTAGCTATTGAATAAACCATAAGAGCAAACACTCCAATTGGAGCAAATAATAATACTTTATTTATAACCCAAATAAGTGCGTCTGTTATACAATCAAATACTTTTAATATAAATTCCTTTTTTTCATCATTGAGGCTAGATATACCGAATCCTAGAAATAAACTGAAAAATAGTATTTGAAGCATATTTCCATCTACAAGTGCTTTTACAGGGTTGGTTGGTATTATTCCTTTAATAGTTTCCCAAAAACCAGGTAAATTCCCTTTATCAGCATATTCATTAGAAAACATTGTCGCTATAGAGTTATCAACACCTACTCCGGGTTGAGTTAAATTACCTATTATTAAAGCTAGTACAACTGCAAATGCTGTTGTAAACATATAATAAGCAAATGTAGCTCCTCCTATTTTACCGGCAGATTTAGTGTTTCCAATGGATGCAGCACCTGATATTATAGATGTTGCAACTAAAGGTATAACAACCATTTTAAGAAGTTGCATAAATATATCTCCTAGGTTAGAGCAAATATTTGATGCAAAAAAGATTCCGACATTAGTCTTATAAATAAAATATCCAACTAATATTCCAAGTATCATAGAAATAATTATCATTAGTCCTAAGTTTTCACATAACGATTTAGATTTTTTCATGAAAGTTTCTCCTTTTTAAAAATATTATTACAATCATTGCAATTAACTTTTTTAAGTATAACACAACATAAACTTAATTTAAATAAGAAAAAAATTAAAAAACTAATTAAATTAAAGGGAATGTTGTGTTTAATGTAAAAAAAAAGATACAAAATGTATCTTTTTTCTAATCGTTATTTCGTTTATAACTATTATGAACTTTTTCATAAAGGTTTACATTCATATATTTTAAACTTTCTAGATACTTTACAACATTTCCTAGATAAGGAAGGTTCTCGCCTAAATAATTTTTTTCTATCTTAATTCTTTCCTGATTTATAGGACATGATTCTATATGTTCTTGTCCGCAGTTTTTACATTTAGTTAGAACTTTTGCTAGCTTTAATTCGTAATATCTATCTTTTTGTATTATATTTGATCTAAAAATAAGAAGTATCAATGATATTAGTATTACAAAATATGAGGCTATACTCAGTGGTTTTATATATACAGATGGAAGATAAGTATATAAACCAACTGTACCGAAGAACATAAATACAAAAGCTGCTATTATTTTCATGGTTACTTCAGGTATTTTTTTACCTAGTAATTTTCCAACGAGTATGCCAAGACCACCAGTTACTATCATACCAGTTACAGTTCCAAATAAAACTAATAAAGGATAATTAGAGTTAGCTCCAAGGGTCATAGCTGTAAGTTGAGTTTTATCTCCAAGTTCTCCAATAAAAAAAGCAAAAGCTACAGTTAATATAGGTCCGTACTTGGAATTTATATCTTCATCATCATCATCTTCAATATCAATTTTTAAAGACCATAAACCAAATAATATGAATAACAAAGATGCAAACAGTTGAACCTGTCCAATGGGAACAAATTTACTTATATAACTGCCAAGTGCTATAGCTAGTCCATGATTAAAAAAAGCTCCTATAAAAATTCCTATAAGTACATATAATGGTTTGAATTTTGATGCAAATGCAAGAGCTAGAAGTTGAGTTTTATCTCCCATTTCGGCCAATGTTATTAAAACAAAAGCTTTAATAAATTCATTCAAAAAAATTCCTCCTTAGTAAACGGTTAAATGTATAATATAATAAAGTGAACATCTCTATTATTATATTATATAAAAAAATATATACAACCTCTTCTTATAAAGTGAAACTTAATTCAAATAGAGTTTTTACTCAAGTTGAATTTTTAGCTTTCTGATAAATAAAAAATTAATAAATTATTGGAGTGATATACATGAATTATTATACAGGATTTTTTATAGATGAACCTATAGGAAATAATATCTTTTCGCACAAAGACAGAACACAAAAGAATATATACGTTGCACCATTAAAAAATGGAACATTAGATGACGTAAAAATAGGAAATAATATAGCATTTTGTGAAATTGAGTTTGATAAAGAAATAAAGACTCTAGGACTTGAAAATTTTATTGAATACGATTTTAATGGGAAAGATATATATGTATTTGATAATCACAATCATGCATTTTATTTTTGGATAAAATCATTAAAAAATAAAAAGTTTAAAAAAGGAATAAAGCTAATTCATATAGACCAACATAAAGATATGAGAGATCCTGAAGAATATATAAACAATATAGACAGTATGGAGGAAGTCTTTAATTATACCAACTTCAAACTCAATGTTGGGAATTTTATAAAACCTGCCTTAAATACAGGAATATTCTCTGAAGTATTTATAATGGATAGCTTAAGTAGTTTTAGTGAAGAAATAAATGAAGAAATAGTTCTAGATATAGATTTGGATATATTTTCAAAAGATATGGATTACATAGACTATGACTTGAAAATATCTAAAATAAGAGAATTAATAAATAAATCAAATGTAATAACTATAGCTACAAGTCCATTTTTTATAAATCAAGAGTATGCAATAAATGTATTAAAAGATATATTTGAAATTTGATTGAAATTAAAAATATATTTGATATAATTAATATTTAGGTAATTTATTAATTAAGGAGGAACAATTATGAGTTTATTCGAAAAATGGCAGCAATTAGCTGAGAATCATAAAAGTGAAGAAGAGGAAGTTAAGTTTTGGGAAGAATACTTAAAATTAGAAGCTGGAGTATACGATAAAATTTTAAATGATAAAAATGATGTAATAAAAGGAAAAGTTTCTGATTTAGCTAAAGAATATGGAATTAGCGAAGAATACTTCATGGGATTTTTAGATGGAATAAGTGAAAGTATAAAAAATGAAATTGAATTAGAAAATTTAGAGT
The DNA here is from genome assembly GCF_037844525.1 of Tepidibacter sp. Z1-5. Taxonomy (NCBI): domain Bacteria; kingdom Bacillati; phylum Bacillota; class Clostridia; order Peptostreptococcales; family Peptostreptococcaceae; genus Tepidibacter; species Tepidibacter sp. Z1-5. Next base: position 66,693 of record NZ_JBBMMD010000004.1, read on the forward strand.
CGGACAGTGAAGTAACTGTAGAAATAGATTTTGAAAAACTATATTACAATATGAATGTAGTAGAAGCTCATTGGTTATATAACCTAGAGGGATGGAACGATATATTAACTGCAGAAAAAAGAAAAGAAATACAAAAGAAGTACAAGTCTTCTAAGACTGTAGTTAAAGAAGAAAAAATAGGAAGAAATGATGCTTGTCCATGTAACAGTGGTAAGAAATATAAGAAGTGTTGTGGAAAATAAGCCTAATATATAGGCTTATTTTTTTTATCCTCATACATCTTCTTATCTATAAGTTTAAAAAGATCATGTATGCATAAGTCTTCATTGAAGATAATCTCTTGCATACCTACTCCAAATGAAATAATATCTTTTAAAGATTTTCTTATTTCCTCTATTCTAATTTTAGCTGTATTAAAATCTACATTTTTTAGAAGTATTAAAAATTCATCTCCTCCATATCTTGCAAATAAATCATCTTTATGTATAAATGTTCTAACTGTATCTGAAAATATCTTTAATATATTGTTTCCCTCGTGATGCCCAAACGTATCGTTTATATATTTAAAGTCGTTTAGGTCTACAAGTATTAACACACACTTACAATTTATATCTATTTTATTGAATTTTTTTAAAAAGTATTTCATATTCATAGTTTTTGTCAAATGATCATAGTGTGCATTATGATTTAATTCATATAATAGATTTATAATATTTAAAGATTGATCCATTTGTGATTTTATAAAGTTTGCAAGCTTTAAATCACTCTTTGTAAAATATTTATATGATTCTAATGAATCTATATTTATTATACCTGAAAATTTATTATCGATATGAATTGGTATAGATAACGTTGATTTTATATCTAATAAACCCATATTAATCAATGTATTATATTTATCAAAATTTAGATGCGTATCATAGTGTTCTTGTGGATTATGTATTATAAATGGTTTTTCTAATTTTGATTTTTTGCAATAATAAAGCTCTTTCTTTTTGAAAGATACATTGCTTATTTTTTCGAAATTATATCCTATAACAGCTTTATATTCCACAATATCCTTGCATTCGTTATATACTAAAAAAGAAGCTTTTGATCCTTTTGTAATTATTTTTAATAACTCTGTTAATATAAATAGATATATCTCTTCTATATTGTTTGAAGAAAGAATATCTCTATTCATATCAAAGATAAAATTATTAATTTTATTAGTCTTTTTAAATATAGGCAACAACTTTATATTTCTATATATTACAATAATTATCAGTATAATTATAAAAAGTATAAATAAGGATTTCAATATCATATTTTCCCACCTTCTCAACAAAATGGTTCTTTAGAACTATTTTAACATATTTTACTATAAAATAGGTTGCATAAATTATTTTTAATATTCTATAATTATTGAATTTAATTTAAAATAAGATAAAAAAATGTTAATATATAGATATAATAAGAATAAAACATAAAATTGGGGGTAATATTATGTACAAATTAAAGTTTATTCATGATGATGATTTGACTGTTAAAGAGTTTGAAACAAAGCAGGAATTAGACTTTTATATAAATCAAAACAGTATAAAAAAAATTTGGCATCAAATAGAAAAAATAAGTAGAGTTATACCAAACTTAAAAGACGATAAACGACAAGGAGAGTAAAAATGTTTAAAAAGCTTAATAATATAAAATTTAAAATACTTACAATTCCATTAATAATTATGTTTATAATAATATCAATCATATCTTTTATAAATATAGGTATATCCAAAACAAGGCTGATAGACCAAATGGAGCTTGATGGAATTAATCTAGCAAATCAAATATTTAATCAAATTCAAAACAATGAACAATCTATAAAAATTATAAATGGAAATATAGAAAATGATATAAGAAATTTAGGATATTTTTTATCAGATAATTATTCATCTATAAATAATGATTATTTAATTAATATAGCAAATACATTTAAAGTAGATGAAATAAATATAACAGATTCTAATGGTGATATAATATATTCTAATCTTGAAAGTAGTATGGGAGCTCATTTTGGAGAGGATCATATATCATCCACTGTACAATATGGAAACGATAGTGAGTTTATGGAGAACATAAGAAAATCAAGAGAGACGGATGATTATTATAAATATGGGTATGTAAAAATGCCTAATGGAGGTATGATACAGGTAGGGATACTTGCAAATAAAGTAGAGGACCTAGAAAGAAGTCTTAGTATACAGAGTTTATTAGATGAACTTGCTAATGAAGAGAACATAGAATCTGTGTTTTTAGTGGATAAAAATTATACTATAACAAGCTCTTCTAACAAAGAGGATATAGGAACTATAACAAAAAGTGAAAAATTAAGATTAGCTATAGATAATCAAGAAATTTATTCTAGTAAATATCACGATAATGATTTAAATAGGGATGTATACGATATACTAGTGCCTATGTATAAAGATGATGTCAATATAGGGTCTTTAGATATATCTATATCTATGGATAATATCAACAAGGCTATAGCTTCAAATGTAAGGATGTCTATAATTGTTGGAATAATAGCATTTGTAATATCATCTATAATATTTTACACTATTTCAAATAATATATTAAATGTTATAAAAAATCTGGTTGAGTCATCTAAAAGAGTAGCTAGAGGTGAACTTGTGGATGACATAGACATAAAAACGAATGATGAGACTGGAGTACTATGCCATAACTTTAAAGACATGATAAAGAGTCTTAAATCGATAGTAGACAATGTAAAAGCTCAAGCATCTAGTACAGATGATATGTCTAATCATTTGACGGGAATATCAAAGGAAATGACTTTAGGTATTGAAAGCATAGTTTTATCTATACAAAATATAGCTGACGGAACAACATCTCAGTCATATGGTCTTGATAATATAAATGAAATACTTAATAATTTTACATACAAACTTACATGTATAATAGATGATATAAAGGATGTTGATTCTAATTCAAAAGAGATAAGTTCAACTATAAGTGATAGTAGTGAAAATGTAGAAAAGGTTATATCTTCAGTCGAGAATGTTATAATAGTATTCGAAGAGTTAATAGAAAAAATAACTATAGTTGGTCAAGATATAAATGAGATAAATAAAATAACTTCATTAATAAATAAAATAGCAGATCAGACTAATTTATTAGCTCTTAATGCATCTATTGAGGCAGCAAGAGCTGGAGAACAGGGAAGAGGATTTGCAGTTGTAGCTGATGAAATAAGAAAGCTTGCAGAGCAAACCAAGGATTCATCTCAAAATATAAATGAATTAATACAGACAATATCAGGTGCAACTGAAAGTATGGTACAGACTAGCGGTATAGTTAACACTGAACTTTCAAATCAAAAAACAGATATAGATATAGCTATGAGTTCATTTAATAAAACTATTTTAGGTATAAATGATATAATCCCTAAAATAGATGAAATAAATAGATCTGCTACAAGCCTTAATAATGAAAAAAATATTATACTTGAAAAAATAGAAGAAGCATCTTCTATTGCACAAGAAATATCAGCATCAACACAGGAAATATCAGCATCCTCAGAGCAAATGAGTGAGTCTGTAAGTCAAGTTTCATCTATGGCTAGCGATTTGACTGATATGACTAAAAATATGAGTGATTATATAAATGAGTTTAAATAGATAAAAATAGACTGTATCTAAAGATACAGTCTGTTTTTTATATATTAAGGTATTATAAATTTTTTGTTTTTTGCATAACTTATTAAAAAAGCTACACTTGCAACTATTTTTGAGCAACGGAGCCTGTAAGGATCGTTGGCGACATGAGTCACCGCGTTAGGGAGTAGACGAATTTTTTATTTATCTAATTTAGAAAGTTCTACAGCTAGTTTTGCTGCAACTTTTGCGTTATTGTAAACTAACTCAATGTTAGAATCCAAGCTCTTTCCACCAGTCAGGGCTTTAACTTTTCCAAGTAAGAAAGGAGTACACTCTTTTCCTTTTATTCCTTTCTCATCAGCTTCTTTTAAAGCATCTTCTATAGCATTAGTTATAGTGTCGCAATCCATTTCAAATTCTTCTGGTATAGGATTTGATACTACAACTCCTCCATCTAAGTTTAAATCCCACTTAGATTTTAGAGCTAAAGCTAATTCAGCTTCACTATCTACTTTGTAGTCAACATTGAATCCACTTTTTCTAGTATAGAAAGCTGGGAATTCTTGAGTTTTGTAACCTACAACTGGAACACCGTTAGTTTCTAGGTACTCTAGAGTTAAACCGATATCTAGTATTGATTTACAACCAGCACATACTACTGCAACATTAGTGTGTGCAAGTTCTTGAAGATCAGCAGATATATCAAAAGTTTGCTGTGCTCCTCTGTGTACTCCACCGATTCCACCTGTTGCAAATACTTTTATTCCAGCAAGTGCTGCTATGATCATAGTAGATGCAACTGTTGTTGCTCCATCTAATTTTTTAGCTACTATGAATGGTAAGTCTCTTCTACTAGCCTTTAATACAGAATCACTTTTACCTAGATACTCAAGCTCTTCAGGGTTAAGTCCAACTTTTAATTCTCCATTAAGGATTGCTATTGTAGCAGGTATTGCTCCGTTTTCTCTTATTATAGATTCAACAGTTTTAGCCATTTCTATGTTTTGAGGATAAGGCATACCGTGAGATATTATAGTAGACTCAAGAGCAACTACTGGAGTTCCCTCATCTAATGCTTTTTTTACTTCTGGATTTATTTTCAAATATTTTTCTAACATAATTTCATCTCCCTTAAAGTTTTTTCTATATTTTGAGTTGACATATTTGGATTTATTGTATTTTGATGAGATAGAGCAAGTATAGATGCACTCATCGCAAATTTAGCACTATAAGTTAAATCGTATTTATTAATATGGCTATAAACAAGTCCTGCTATAAATGCATCGCCTGCCCCTGTAGCATTAACTACATCTACTTTTGGATTTTTTACAATACTAGATTCTTGTTCATTTGCACAAAATACTCCATCTTTGCCAAGGCTTATAAATATTCTTTTAACTCCTTTATCTAAGAAATATTTAGCACATTTATCAAGATCATCTTCTGTATTGATTTTTATACCTGAAAGTGATTCAGCCTCATATTTATTAGGTTTTATAGTGTGGAACATTCCTATAAGATCCTTGACTTTCTCACTTTTTTTAGTTGAAACTGTATCTAGGAAAAAATCTACTTCCTTAAAGTTTGATAATAGATACTCAATTACATCTTTTGGCATGTTAGTATCTATAACACCTACTTTAGAATTTTTTATTATATTTGATTTTTGTTTTATAAAATCTATGGTTATTTTATCGAATATATCCATAGAAGCTATAGCTACTTTCATATCACCGCTTTCATCTAATATAGATAGATAAGTTGATGTTGCATAATCAGTAGATATTAAACAGTTTTCCATGTCGATTCCAACTAATTTACTTTCTTTTAATATCTTTTCACCATAGATATCATTTCCAAGAGCTGATATTAATTTTGTATCTACATCCATCTTAACAAGATTCTCTGCTATATTACGACCTACTCCACCTAGAGATATCTTCATTTGACCTGGATTTGAATCATTCAAAATTAAGTTTTCATTTGGAAAACCTTGAAGGTCTATATTAGTTCCTCCTATTACGGTTACATAATCTTCGTTTTTTAGTATATAGCCTTTTCCTTTTATATATCCTTTTTTACTTAAATTGGTTATATGGACAGCTACAGAAGATCTAGTTATTCCAAAATAATCAGCAATTTCCTGTTGAGATATCAACGGATTGTTTCGTATAAATTCTAAAATTTCTTTTTCTCTACTAGTCAAATTAATCACCAAGCTTCTGTTTAGATTATAAACTTTTGTTTACAGAAAGTATAACATACTATTTTTATTTTTTCAATAATAAATTTAAATATACTTGTACCAAAAAAGACTTCTCTTTAGAGAAGTCTTTTTTGGCTATATAACAGCACTTATGCCAAGTATGGCTATAATCATAACGATTACTATAAACATAAATTTTAGAACGAATTTAAGCCAAGTATTATAAGGAACTCTCGCTATAGCAAGTCCTCCCATAACAACTGCACTTGTCGGAGTTAATAAGTTAACTGTACCAGATGCAGATTGATAAGCTGTTATAACTATATCTCTTGAAACACCAGCAAAGTCACCAAGAGGAGCCATTATAGGCATTGAAAGTGTAGCAAGGCCTGATGTTGAAGGTATTAAGAATGACATAGGTATATAGAATAAATAAGTAAGAACAGCAAATACAGATGAACCTAGACCAGATAGAGCATGTTCTCCCAGACTTAATACTGTATCTGTAATATTACCAGCGTTCATAATTACTGTTATACCACGAGACAATCCAACTATTAATGCTACTCCTAAAAGGTCTCTAGCTCCAGCTACGAATGATGATATTAATTCATCTTCATCCATACCATAGACAAGACCTATTATAATAGCAAATACTAAAAATAAAGATGTTAATTCGCCAAACCACCATCCAAAAGTTGGTATAGCAGTGATGCCTATATCAGAAAACGGTATAACACCGTATATCATTATAGCAAAAGTTAAGCAAAATAAACCAAGAACAAGCTTTCTTTTACCATTAAGTTCTGGAAATTCATTTTCATTATTTTGAGAAAGGAAATGTTTTTTGTTATCTTCATACATATTGTAAACTAGAGATTTTGAAGGATCAGCTTTAACTTTAGCTGCATATCTCATTACGTATATTATAGCTACTATTTCACCTATAACTAACATAAAGAATCTAAGTCCTATACCAGTACCTAAAGATATACCAGCAAAACCAGATGCTATTCCTGTTGCGAAAGGGTTTACAGTAGATCCTAAAACTCCCATTCCAGCTCCTAAAAGTATTACTCCAACAGCAGTTAATGTATCGTATCCAGCAGCTATAAATACAGGGATAAGAAGGGGATAAAATGCTATAGTTTCCTCTGCCATACCGAAGCTTGTGCCTCCAAGTCCAAATAGTACCATTAAAAATGGAATCATAATCTTCTCTCTACCTTGTAGTTTGTGAACTATTCGTGCTATACCAGCATCTATAGCTCCTGTTTTCATTACAACTCCTAAAAATCCTCCTATTATAATGACGAATAGAGCGACATCTACAGCTCCGTAAAAACCGTTAATAGGAGATAAAACAACATCTTTGAGCCTCTGAGGTGTAGGATCAACTAAGTGATATGAATCAGGTATTGGAGTTTTTTCTGGAGTATAATCATATTTACCAGCTGGAACAATCCAAGTTAGCAATGCTACAAATATTATTATTGCAAATAATATTGTGTAAGCACTTGGCATTTTAAATTTTTTCATAAAGATAACCTCCTTGTAGTCAAATTATTTGCTATTTTGTTAGTTCGTATACGGCTTTAGCGTATATTTTAGTTGATTTGATTAAATCTTCTATTTCTATATATTCATTTGCTTGATGCTCAACCTTAGGTCTGTTAGGAAATACTGCTCCAAATGCTACACAATTATCAATAGCTCTTGCATAAGTAGCTCCTCCAGAAGATAGAGGAGTAGAATCAAGACCTGTTTCTTCTTCATAAACTTTTTGTAATGTTTTTATTAGAAAGTGATCTGCTGGAATATATATTGATTTTAGATAATCGTATTCTTCGTACTCTAAGTTATAATTAGATAGCTTCTCTTTTAAAGCATTTACTACTGTTTCTTTTTTAACTGTAACTGGAATTCTTATATCAAGTCCTATCTGTTCTATATTTTCATCTATATTTATTTTACCTAGATTTAATGTGAGTTTTCCAGAAGCTTCGTCTTCACAGTTAGAAAGTATATTGTCTCCGTTATAAGTTTCTCCTATTATATTTGCAATAAATTCTATTGAGTTAGATTTTACGCCTATATTATTTAGGGCTATACACAATCTAGAAATGGCATTTATTCCGTAGTGAGGGTTACAAGCATGAGACGCTTTTCCGATAACTGTTAATGAATTTGAATTAGATGTATATTCGAAGTTTAAGTTATCAAGTTCTTTAGATAATTCATTTAGTTTATCACCGGAATATGTTATTCTATCTGGAACAGCATTATATGCATTTCCTCCACTTAATTTTAGATTGGATGAATTTGAACATTTTATATTAGCTTGTAATAGTCCTTTTTCTGCATTTATCATAGGAAATATAGAATCAGGTGTAAAACCATAAGAAGGTATTTCTTCATTTTCTACGTATTTAGAAATTCCGCCCCAAAGATTTTCCTCATCTGTACCGAATATAAATCTTATTCTTTTATTAAATTTAATATCTAGATTCATAAGTGCTTTAACTGCATATATAGCGGCTATTGTAGGGCCTTTATCGTCTTGAGTTCCTCTTCCATATAATTTATTATCTTCTATTACAGCACCATAAGGATCATGTTTCCAATCATGTATTTCTCCTTCTGGGACAACGTCAAGATGACCAAGTATACCTAGCATTTCATCTCCTTGGCCTATTTCTGCATATCCATAATATCCATCTTTATAATATGTTTTAAATCCTAAAGATTCACATAATGCTAAAGTCTTTCTTAGTGCATTATCGATATTTTCTCCAAATGGAAATTTATCCGTACTATCAGATATTACACTAGGTATTTTAATTATTTCTTGTATAGATTCAATTAAATTGTCTTTAATATTTTCGACACTTAAATCTATATTCATAAAAATCATCTCCTTTTATTATATGATTTTGCTCATTTATGTAAATTTATATACTTAAATGAAATTCCGTTAATAATAGTATATGAATTTTATTATGTTAAATCAAATACAAAGTTCAAATTTGGAAAATAAAATAGAAAAATATGTATAACCAGCAATGATTAAGACGGTTGTAATTAAATATGATGTAGAAAAATGTCGTTACAAACAAATGAAAATCAAATAAATTCGACAATGAAATGCGTCGAATTATAGAAAAAGATAACGAATGAAAATTAAAACGAAAAAACAATAAAAAAAATAATTGACATTACCAATGAATGGAAACTATACTAAAAACATACATATAATTTATGTTTTATATATTTAAAATTTAGATTAGGGAGGAGAAGGGGGATGCCAAAGGAAAATATTTTGAATATATATTCTGAAATTGGAAAGTTAAAAAAAGTTCTTTTACATAGACCTGGTAAAGAAATTGAAAATTTAACTCCTGACTTAATGGATAGATTGCTATTTGATGATATTCCATATTTGGAGGTTGCGAGGCAGGAGCATGATACATTTGCAAATATACTTAGATCAAATGATGTTGAGGTACTCTATTTAGAGGATATGGCAGCTGAATCTATCAAGGACTTTGGAATAAAAGAGGCTTTTGTAGATGAATTTATAAAAGAAGCTAATATAGACAGTAGTAAGAAAAGAGAGCTTGTTAAAGAGTATATTTTAGGATTTTCAAATGAAAGAGATATGATAGATAAAATGATGGAGGGTGTTAGAAAAGAAGAAATAAGAGATTATAAAAAGACTTCGTTAATAGATATTGTAGGTTCTAATTATCCGTTCATAGTAGATCCAATGCCGAATTTATACTTTACAAGAGACCCATTTGCAACTATAGGACAGGGAATATCTTTAAATCATATGAGAACAGTAACAAGAAATAGAGAAACTTTATTTGCTAAGTATATATTTAAATATCATCCTGAATATAAAGATAAAAATATACCTATATGGTTTGATAGACACAATAATACATCTATAGAAGGTGGAGATGAACTTATATTAAACGATAAGGTTATAGCCATTGGCATATCTGAGAGAACAGATGCCTATTCTATAGAGTCTATAGCTAAAAATATATTTGAAAAAGATGAAAAGTTTGAAGTGGTCCTTGCTTTTGATATACCAAAAAAAAGAGCTTTTATGCACCTTGATACTGTATTTACAATGGTAGACTACAATAAATTCACTATACATCCTGAAATAGAAGGCCCTTTAACTGTATATTCAATAACCAGAGGAGATAAAGATTTAAAACTTGATATTAAAAAAGAGACTATGTGTCTTAGTGATATTCTAAAAAAATATTTAGCGGTTGATGAAGTCGCTTTAATAAGATGTGGTGCAGGAAATATGATAGATGCTGGAAGAGAGCAATGGAATGATGGATCTAATACTTTGGCAATTGCCCCTGGTGAGGTAATTGTTTATTCTAGAAATCATGTCACTAATAGATTACTTGAGAAAAATGGAATTAAACTACACGTTATGCCATCTTCAGAATTATCAAGAGGTAGAGGTGGTCCAAGATGTATGTCTATGCCACTTGTTAGAGAAAACTTAAGATAAATGGGAGGTTTTTTAAATGCCAGTAAATTTAAAAGGAAGAAACTTTATAACATTAAAGGATTTTACACCAAATGAAATCAGATATATGTTGGATTTATCTATGGATTTAAAAAATAAAAAAAGAGCAGGAATAAAGGGGAATCTACTAGAGGGTAAAAATATTGTTTTATTATTTGAAAAAACATCTACTAGAACAAGATGTGCATTTGAGGTTGCTGGTTTTGATGAAGGTGCTAATGTAACATTTTTAACGAATTCTCAAATGGGAAAAAAAGAATCTATAGAAGATACAGCTAAGGTTTTAGGAAGGTATTATGATGGAATTGAGTTTAGAGGATTTAAACAAGAAACTGTTGATTGTTTAGCAAAGCATGCAGGAGTTAGTGTATGGAATGGTCTTACTGATTTATATCATCCTACTCAAATACTTGCAGATTTTTTAACTGTAAAAGAGCATGTAAATAAAAGCTTTAATAAAATCAAGTTTGTATATGTTGGAGATGCTAGAAATAATATGGGGAACTCTCTTATGATAGGTGCAGCTAAAATGGGAATGGAATTCGTTGCGCTTGCACCAAAAGAGCTATGGCCGTCTAAAGAATTAGTAGATGAGATGAATGAAGTTGCTAAAGAGACAGGAGCCGTAATTAAGCTTAGTGAAAATGTTGATGATGTTAAAGGTGCTGATGTAATTTATACAGATGTTTGGGTTTCTATGGGAGAAGAAGATCAGTTTGAGCAGAGGATAAAATTATTAACTCCGTATCAAGTTAATATGGATATGATGAATAAAACTCAAAATGAGGATGTTATATTCCTTCATTGTCTGCCTTCATTCCATGATCAAAATACTGTAGTTGGAAAAGAAATATATGAAAAATTCGGTCTTGAGTCGATGGAAGTTACAGATGAAGTATTTAGGTCTAAGTATTCTAAGGTGTTTGATGAGGCTGAAAATAGAATGCATACTATAAAGGCTGTTATGGTTGCAACTATAGGAAACCTATAATAAGGAGGATTTATTTATGAGTAACAAAATCGTTGTTGCGCTTGGAGGAAATGCTCTTGGAAAAAATCCTAAAGAACAATTAGAATTAGTTAAAGAAACGGCAAAGCCTATAGTTGATTTAATACAGGAAGGAAATAATGTTATTGTAGCTCATGGAAATGGTCCTCAGGTTGGTATGATAAATTTGGCTATGCCTGATATGCCTTTTCCTGAATGTGGAGCTATGAGTCAGGGATATATAGGTTATCATCTTCAAAATGCAATTAGGGAAGAGTTTTTGAATAGAAATATGAATATTTCTGTATCGACAGTAATAACTCAGGTTATAGTGGATAGAGATGATAAAGCGTTTAGTAATCCTACTAAACCTATAGGAGCTTTTTATAATGAGAATGAGGCTAAAAAACTTGAAGAAGAAAAAGGATATGATATGAAAGAAGATGCAGGTAGAGGGTATAGAAGAGTGGTTCCATCACCTATACCTGTAGATATTGCAGAAAAGGAGACTGTTAAAACATTAGTTGATAATGGACATGTAGTTATAACTGTTGGAGGCGGAGGAATACCTGTTATAGAGGATAATAATTCTTTAATAGGAGTCCCTGCTGTTATAGATAAAGATTTTGCAAGTGAGAAAATTGCAGAGATATTAGATGCTGATTATCTTATAATTCTTACGGCTGTAGAAAAGGTAGCTATAAACTTTGGCAAGGAAAATGAAGAACTGCTAGATAAAATAAATATTGATGATGCATATAAATATATAGATGAAGGTCATTTCGCACCTGGATCTATGCTTCCTAAGGTTAAGGCTGCTATAAAGTTTGCAGAGTCTAAGGAAGGAAGAAAGTCTCTTATAACATCTCTTGAAAAAGCAGGTGATGGAATACAAGGTAAAACAGGTACATTAATTGTAAGATAACAACTTTCTAATATAATTAAATCTCAATGTTCCCCATAGTGGGGAACATTATTTTTTTGCAAACATAAAATATAGTAATCCCACTAGGCAGGAGGAATAAGATGAAGATAGGAGATTTGGTTGTTAGAAAATCACATGGAAAAGATGTTTTATTTAGGATAATAGATATTTTAGAAAGTAAAAATAGAAAAAAACAAGTTGTTTTAAAAGGTATAGATTTTAGGCTTATGGCTGATTCATCTGTAGATGATTTGGAAATGGTAGGTCAAGAAAATTTCAGACAATATGTTTTTAGTAGACAAATAGAGAATTTGTTAACACGAGCTGTAAAAAATAGAAGTGATAGACAAAAAAAGTATTATAGGAATGGCTTTGGAAGACCTGGAAAGGTACTTCACCTAGATGGTGATGGTGAATATCTAAAAATATGCTTAGAAGCTTATAAAAAACTAGACATTGAAGCTGTAGGAAAGGTAGTTGCAGAATCAGATCAACATAAAGTAGTGGGAGAGCTTCTAAAAGAATATTCACCAGATATATTGGTTATTACAGGTCATGACTCTATACTAAATTCTAATAATAATATTAAAGATTTAAATAATTATAGAAATTCTAGAAATTTCGTAAAGGCAGTTTTGGAAGCTAGAAAATATGAAAATGCCATGGATGAACTTGTTATTTTTGCAGGAGCTTGTCAATCAAATTATGAGGCTATATTAAATGCAGGAGCAAATTTTGCAAGTTCTCCTAATAGAATATTAATACATTGCTTAGATCCTGTTTTGATAGTAGAAAAAATAGCATATACAAGGATTGATAAAGTAATGCCTCTTGAAGAGGTTTTTCAAAATACTATAACGGGAATAAAAGGCGTAGGTGGTTTTGAAACAAGGGGAAAGTACAGATCTGGATTGCCTAAATCTCTATATGAATAGAGGTGATACTGTGGATAGAAAATTTAGGAATCTTATAGCATATAAAGTATCTAAAAACATTCCACAAGAATTCCATATGCAGGCTATTATGTGTCAAGCTATTATAGAGAGAACTAATGTATTCAGAAATATATCGGATGGAAATTTTAAAAAAGAAGAATTTAATATAGAAGATATATACGATAAGGCACTTGAAGCTGTTGATAATACTCATAATTTAGTTATAATGTTTAATGATTCTCCAATTTGTGCATATTACCATGTCTGCTGTGGTGGAAGCACAGAAAATAGTGAGTATTTATTGAATACAAAAATAGATTATTTGAGAGGAATTACTTGTGAGGAGTGTATTATAAATAAGGAATCAGAGAATATAGTAGATGTGGATTTAGAAGAACTTGAATCAGCATTTAAATGTCATATGTCTCAAAATTTAATGAATGAATATTCTGTAAATAATATACTGAAAGTTTTAGGAAAAACTAATGGAAATAGAATAGAGAATATACTAGTTTTTAATGAAGAGGTCAAGGGAAGTGTATTTAGTGAAAACTTAAATTTAGATTCTTGTAGATTTGGGTTTAGACCTATAAAAATAAGATTCTATACAAAAGGGATAGGTCATGGATTGGGTCTTTGTCAATATGGGGCAAATGAAAAAGCAAAAAATAATTGGAACTATGAACAAATTTTGAATCATTATTATACAAATGTAAATTTATTGAAGATAGATGATTTTAATTTAGATTTACCTCTTAAAAATAAAAAAATATTTATAGATGCTGGTCATGGAGGCGAGGACTTAGGTTATACTAATGAATTGTTAACAGAAAAAGAAATTTCACTAAGAGTAACATTAAAGTTACAGGAAAAGTTAGAAAAAGCAGGTGCTTATGTATATTTATCCAGATCGATTGATGAATATATATCTTTAGATAAAAGAGTAGACATGATAAAAAAATCTAATCCTGACTTCTTGATTAGTATACATCTAAATAAGTCTAAATTTGAAGGAGTAAGTGGAGCAGAAGCTATATATTACTGGGGAGATATAAATGGAAAATCAATAGGAGAAAATATACTAAGTAATTTAAAAAATAACATGAATATAAAAAATAGAGGGGCAAAGGAAGGCAGGATATATATACTGAAAGAAAGTGGTTGTAATGGAGTGTATTGTGAATTAGGTTATATATCTAACCCCTTAGAAGCAGAACTTTTAGCTAAGGATGATTTTATTGATAATATAGCTGATAATATAGTATGTAGTATATTTGAGTATTATGAAAATAATATATTGACATAAAACATGAAAATAGATAAAATATAATTTTATATATTTGACATTAACGTTGAGATGTGATATTATGTAAACATACAATGGAGAAGAAGGTGATTTTTTGGCTACGAAACACACTTTGGATCAGATAAGAAAAGACATAGAAAAACATGTTGGAAAGAACGTAGTTCTAAGAGCTAACAAAGGCAGAAAAAAGATGATCGTTAAAAAAGGAATCTTAGAAAATACGTACCCTAGTATATTTGTTGTAAAAATAGATGATAGTAATTGTACTAGAGTATCTTATAGTTATTCGGATGTACTGACATCTACTGTTAAGCTTCAAATTTGCACAAAAGAAAATATGAGTGTATCTTAATTCCATCTAAAATAGGTGGAATTTTTTTTGATTTAGTTAAATATAATAATAATGTGATATTTGTATATATTTAACTAGGGGGGATAAGGATGGATTTAATAAAGGATATAATGAAGATAGACAATAGAAGTGATTTTGGAAGGTTTCAAACTTTCTTAGAATCTGAAATTTTAGTACCTGATACAAAGAATGATGTTTTTGAAATAGTAAAGACAGAGGCTTACATATCTTTAAAAAAGGAAGAATTGATGCAAGGTAAAATAATATTAAGAGGAGATTTAAATTATAATACTATTTATATAACTCAAGATAAACAGGTTACCAATTTAAGAGGAAAAATAGATATAAACGAAGCAATAGAAAAAGAAGATATCTCATCAGATATGAAGAGTATATTACTGAGCAATATAGAGCATATAGATTGTAGCATAATAAATGAAAGAAAGATAAAACTAGGATGTTTAATAAATATTACCGGTAGTTTATTTTCAAGGGAAAAAGTTGACATAATAAGAGATATAACTGGAATTGATGATATACAAACTATTAAAAAAGAAATATACTATGATGACATAATAGGAATTGAAAAATCAGATACAATAGTGAAAGAGATAATAAATCTGGGAGAAAATGAAGATATTAGTTGTGTATTGTCATTAAATCCAAAGATATTATTAAAGGAAACTAGATTATCAGATAACAAGGTTATATTAGGAGGAGTAGTTGAACTCAGCCCTATTGTTTTAAATAAAGAAGGAGAGATGAATAAGTTAAGATCTAATTCAGTAGAGTTTACACAGTTTATAGAAGTACCTGGAGCTATGCAAGGAATGAAAGAAGACTCTTATATGAATTTGACAGATTTTAAATTTAATTTGAAAGATGATGATTCAGGAAAAACTAATCTATTAGAAATAGATGCAACTGTTAGTACAAAAGTTAAAATATCAGAGAATAGAGTAAAAGAAACTCTTCAAGATGCGTATTGTCCATATAAAGATTTAAAGCTTGAAGATAAAATCTTTAATTTAAATAAAATAGTTAATTTTGGGGAAGATGATTTTATAATAAATGAGGTTATACAAAATGATAAAGATGACATAGAAATGAAAGAAATATTGAATGTAGATTCAAAGTTATTCATAACAGATACGTTTATAATAGAAGAAAAGGTAAACATAGAAGGTATAATTCATGTTGATATACTGTATACTCCTGAGGAAGGATTAAGACCTGTATATAGCATGAGTGAGGAAATACCATTCAAACAATCTCTAGATTTAAGTAATATTAATGATAGTATGAAGTCGTATTCAAATATATATATAGATAGCATAAGTTATAGCATACAAAAAAATGAAGTTGAATTAAAGATAAAAGGAAAAACTAGATTTGAAGTCGTAGAGGATTTAAAGAACTCATTTGTAATGAATGGAGAAATTATAGGAGATATAGATTCTTCATCAAGACCTAGTATAACTATATATATAGCAAAAGAAAATGATACTCTTTGGGATGTAGCAAAAAGATATAATACAACATCATTAGAGATAGCTCAAACTAATGATATGAATGAAGAAGATTCTTTAAAAGAGGGTCAATATTTAATAATAGAAAAGAAAGTAACATTAGATATATAAAGATAAAAAGTCCTAATATTATTTTGATATTGGGGCTTTTTATATACAAGGAAATTATATAATTTCTGACTTATGAATAACATTGATAAGTGAACTGAATTTACAACTATTTTGAGCAACGGAGCCTGAAGGACTCGTTGGCGACATGAGCTATGCGTTAGCATAAAGCGAATTTTTTATCTTTATATCAATTTAATTATAGTATAATATATAATAAAGCATTAAATCGATTTTTAAATCAATTAGGAGGAAGATATGAAAAGCTTGAATTTAAAATGTAGAGCGAAAATAAATTTATCCATAGATGTACTTGGTAAAAGAGAAGATAATTATCATTTAGTAGAAATGATTATGCAAACCATAGATTTATATGATAATGTAAATATAGAAGAAATAGATAGTGGTATAATTATAGAGAGTGATAATGAACATGTTCCTACTGATTCTAGCAATATAGCTTATAAGGCAGCTGATTTGATAAAGCAAAAATTTAATATAGATAAAGGTGTAAAAATAAGAATAAATAAAAACATACCTGTAGCTGCTGGATTAGCAGGAGGAAGCACCAATGCAGCTGCTGTTTTGGTTGGGATTAACAAAATGTGGGATTTAAAATTAACTCAAGATGAACTTATGGAACTTGGATTACAGCTTGGAGCAGATGTACCTTTTTGTATATTAGGAGGAGCTGCGATAGCTAGAGGAATAGGAGAAAAGTTAACTAGAATAAAAGGTCTAGGAAATGTTAAAATACTTATATGTAAGCCAGATATACTGGTTTCGACAAAATGGGTATATCAAAATCTAGATGCTAATGAGATATCTAAAAGACCTAATACAAAAAATATATTAAATAATCTTGAGGAAAATGATGTACAAGCTTTGGCTAATAATATGGTTAATGTACTTGAAAGTGTAACTGAAAATGAGTATATACAAATAAAAGAAATAAAGAAAAAAATGATTGAATACAATGCATTAGGATCTATGATGAGTGGAAGTGGGCCGACTGTATTTGGAATATTCAATAACTTAGAATATGCACAAATGGCAAAGAAAGAATTACAACAAGTATACAAACAAACATATTTGGTTAATACTTACAAGGGAGGAATTGAAATTGAAGGATAACTTAGAAAAATTAAAGTTAGAAAATTACAAACCTTTGAGGGATATAGTATTTGAATATTTAAGAGAATCAATATTAAAAGGAAAATTAGAGCCTGCACAAAGACTTATGGAGGTTCAATTAGCTGAACAGTTAGGGGTTAGTAGAACTCCAGTTAGGGAGGCTATCAGAAAATTAGAATTAGAGGGATTAGTAGTTATGCTTCCTAGAAAGGGAGCATATGTTGCCGATGTATCATTAAAAGATATAATAGAGGTTTTGGAAATAAGAGCAGCGTTAGAAGGACTTGCAGCATCTGTTGCAGCAGAGAGAATGACAGATGAAGATTTAGAAAAATTAGAACTTATATCTTATCAATTTAAGAAAAGCTTAGAAAATGGAGATATAGATATGATGGTTAAAAAGGATATAGAATTGCATGACCTTATATTCAATTCAACAAACAATCAAAAACTTATTCAAATAAATAACTCTTTAAGAGAGCAAGTTTATAGATTTAGAGTAACATATATATCTGATCATGATACTTCTAAGAACTTAGTGAAGGAACATGAAGATATAATAGAGGCTATATATAATAGAAATTCTAAAGAGGCTATGCAAAGGTCTACTGCACATATAGAAAATGCTCAAAATTTCATAATAGAGAAATCTAGAAGAAAGAATAGTGAAAAATAAAAGTCCTAAAATTTTAGGACTTTTATTTTTTTTTATGTATTTTAATTCGGTTTTAGGAAAAATTATATATAGATATACCAAATTATTATAGAAAGTTATATGAATTGGGAGTTATAGGAGTTGATAAGATGTATTTAAGCAGCTTGTTTTTAATAGTAGGTATATATATGCTGACGTGGGACTGTAATGTTTTGAAAAAAAAGAAGTTAAATAAAGAATACAATATATCTAAATTTATAGGAATAGTCTATATTATGATATCTTTTGCATACTTTATATATTACGTAAATAGGAGGTGACTACATGCAAGTTAAAAAAGATGAATATAAGCTTGAATATAAGCTCGATATTATAAATAAAACATTTAAAGATTGTGATGACTTAGTTATAAGAGAGATTGATGTTGGAGTTGAGAATGAGTGTAAAATGGCAATTGTCTACATAGACGGTATGACGGATAAGGCAATTATCAGTGAATTTGTTTTGAATAATTTAATGATTGCAGCTAGATTAGCTATGCCTAATGATATAAAGAATAATATAAAAGATTTAATAAAGAAAAAAACTATAGCAATAACTGAAATAAAAGAAATAAAAGAAATTGAAGAAAGTATTAACAATATACTCGCAGGAGAAACACTTTTGTTTATAGACAATGTCGAGGAATCCATACTATTATCCTCAAGAGGATGGCCAACTCGTTCAATATCAGAGCCTCAATCTGAGGTTGTAATAAGAGGTCCTAGAGAAGGATTTACTGAAACTTTGAAAGTAAATACATCTTTAGTTAGAAGAAGGATAAGAGATACAAATTTTAAAATAAAAAATCTATCATTAGGAGAAAAATCAAAAACTGATGTAGCTTTGTTATATATAGAAAATATAGTTAATAATAATGTTTTAGAAGAAGTTAAAAAAAGACTAGATGAAATAGATATAGATATAATTCAAGAAAGTGGAGATATAGAACAGTTAATAGAAGATAACTGTTATTCTTTATTTCCTCAAATACAATATACAGAAAGACCAGATGTAATATCGGCATCTTTATATGAAGGCAGAGTTGCAATATTAGTAGATAATACACCTTTTGCACTTATAGTTCCGGTTACACTAACTACATTCTTACAATCTCCTGATGATTATTATGAAAGATGGATAATATCTAGTTTTGTAAGAATCATAAGATTGATTGCAACAGGATTTTCTTTGTTCTTACCAGCGCTTTATATAGCTATAAGTTCTTATCATCCAGATATGTTACCAACAGACCTTGCGGTATACCTTGCAGCAACAAGACAAGGAGTTCCTTTTCCAGCTTTTACAGAGGCATTTATAATGGAGGCAACATTAGAGTTATTAAGAGAAGCTGGAGTTAGACTTCCAAGGGCTATAGGATCTACAATAGGTATTGTAGGTGGTCTTGTAATAGGTCAAGCTGCTGTTCAAGCTGGTATAGTAAGTCCTCTTATGGTAATCATAGTTGCTATAACTGCAATATCTTCTTTTGCAATACCTAGTTACAATATGGCAATAGGATTTAGAATATTTAGATTCGGATTTATGCTGATGGCGTCTATATTGGGTCTTTATGGAATAATATTAGCATTTTTAGTTATGCTAATAGATTTAGCGAATTTAAGAAGTTTTGGAATCCCTTATTTAGAACCATTATGTTCTGTTGGAGAAAACTTCAAAGACCTTAAAGATACGATTATAAGAGCTCCTATACCATCTATGAATACAAGACCAAAGATGTATACAAAAAGAAATAGTAATAGATTGGATGATAAAAGAAAAGAGATATTCGGGGAGGATGATATTAAAAAATGATTTCAACTAAAGAAAAAATAAGTACATCTCAGATGATAACACTTTTGATGAGCACAGTACTAGGTGTAGGTATTTTATCTTTGCCAAGAAACTTAGTAAGTCAAGTTAAAGGAGCAGGGTTTATAGTTATAATAATATCAACTATTATATGCATTTTATTTGGATACTGTATATATAAAGTTGTATATAGATTTCAAAATAAAAGTCTTATGCAGATAAGTTCAGATATTTTGACTAAACCCATTGCATACTTAATATGTATGTTGTTCGTAGCATACTATTTGATAAATATTAGTATGGTAACACGTATATTTGGAGAAGTTGTAAAAATGTATATGCTAAAGAAAACGCCTATAGAGGTAATAATAATATCTATGTTATTTGTATGTGCTTACGGTTCAAGAAAAGGAATAGAAGGTATAGCTAGGATATCTCAGATAATATTTTTCTTGATGATGATACCTATAATGTTCATATTTTTCTTTTCGCTTGAGAGTGCCGATTTCACTAATTTAATGCCTATTTTTGATATTGAATTATCAAAGATATTGCCAACTGTATTCTTAACTACTTTCGCATTTTCAGGATTTGAGACAATGCTTGTACTGGGTATTTTCATGAAAGATCCGAAAGATGGGTTTAAGATACAGTGGATATCATTGTCTGCAGTAGGAATTGGATCGATATTTTTTACAATAATAAGCGTAGCTGTATTTGGACAAGTTGAAACTACACACTTAATGTGGCCTACATTGACTATTGTAAAAGTCATAGATATACCTGGTGCATTTTTAGAAAATCTAGATGCGTTGATAATGGGAGCTTGGACATTAAATATATTTATAACAGTATGCATTTTCTTGTTTTGCACATCTTTAATAATGGGAGATATGCTTAATTGTAAAGAAATAAATTATTTTGATTATGCTATTGTCCCAATTGTATATATATTAGCCTTATATCCTGACAATTTAGCTCATATATATGATTTGTTGAAAAATAAATATACAGTCGGGTTACAATTGCTAGCTTTTGGAGGTATCCCTTTTATACTATTTTTATTTTCTAAATTTAGTAAGAAGGTGAAAAAAGTATGAAACAAAAATATACGATTTTAATTCTAACAATGATTATAAGTGCACTACTTACCGGATGTTGGGATAAGGTTGAAATAAATAACAGGGGGTTTGTAATAGGACTTGGAATAGATAAATTAAAAGACGATGAAAAGAAAAAGGAATCAAACGAAATAAGAGTATCATTTAAAATACCTAATGTTGCTCTTCTTGGAACAAAACAAACACCTACTAAGGAATCATCTTTTTATTGGGAAGCTGAAGGAGAGACGTTTGATACTGTAATAAATGAAATAGAAGCAAAATCTCCGTTTGACTTAGAATTATCTCACAACAAGGTAATAATACTAGGAAAGGAAATACTTCAAGATAAAAAGTTACTCAAGCAAATACTTGATGGAATAGATAGAAATAGATATTTTTCAAGAAAATTGTATCTGTTAGCATCAGACGAAGATGCTTCAGATATTATAGGGATTAAACCTAATGAACAACCTCTTGTAGGAGTATACTATGGAAATATATTAAATTCTGCGGTATCTAATGGGACAGTAATAGATGGGAGCTTGAATAAGATTATGCAGGAAATGCAAGAAAATAAAAGCATTGTATTTCCTCTTACTACTAAAACTTATAACAATAAGAGAATAGAAATTATTGGGGGAGTTGCGGTAAAGGATTTTGAACTTAAAGAAGAATTGAATGAACCAGAATGTAGATTTTTAAATATGATAACTCAAGATAATTACAATTTAATAGATATACATGTCGACTATAAAAGTGTACCTGTTTCTTATAAAATAACTAGTACTAAAAGCGAAATGAAGGTAACTGAAAAAAACAATAATTTGATGTTAGATTTATATATAGATACTGAAGGAGATATAACTCAGCATGAACTTGGAGTGAAAGGGCTTGTAGCTAATGATAAAGGTATAAAAGATGTAGAAAAATTATCTGAGGATAAGATAAAAGAAAATGTAAATCACCTGATATCTAAATTACAAAAAAATAGCCTAGATCTTATAAATGTAAAGAGTACATTGTATAAATATAACCAACCTTTATATAAAAAAGTTGATGAAGATTTTGATCAGTACTTTAAAAATATGAAAGTTAATGTACATGTAGAAAGTAAAATTAGAAGAATAGGTATAATAAGGTAAAGAAAGGACAAAATAAAGATATAAAATAAATTAATTCGGGGGGATAAATTATGAAAAAAGTTTTAATTGTATTTTTTATATCTTTATTTTGTTTTATGAGTACTATATCTTACTTAAATGATATATATAAAAACAGAGATAATTATAAAGAAAAATTGATAAGATTTCATGTTATAGCAAATAGTGATTCTCAAAATGATCAAGAATTAAAGTTAAAAGTTAGAGATAAAATAATAGCATTTTTATCTCCAAAGTTAGAAAAATCAAAAAGCATAGAAGAGACTAAAGATATTATTACAAATAATATTAAAAACATACAGAAGATAGCTTCAGATGAAATACATGAAAATAATAAAGAATATGCAGTAACAGCGAGTTTAGATTACTCAAATTTTCCTACAAAAAAATATTCTAATATAGTATTACCTGCTGGAGAGTATAAAGCATTAAAGGTTGTAATAGGAGACGGTAAAGGTAAGAACTGGTGGTGCGTAATGTTTCCACCACTATGTTTTATAGATATAAATCATGGAATAACAAACGATAAAACCGAGAAAAATTTGAGAAAAGTCCTTACCAAAGAAGAATATAAAATGATATTAGTTGATAATAAAGATGTTAAATTAAAATTTAAAATAGTAGAAATATTAGAAAAAATAAAGAACAAGAACATTAAATTAGATTTAGTCAAAAGATAATAGGAGTGATCTATTTTGAAAAAAATACTATTATTAGTTTCAGTGTTTTCGATATTAATATTATCGTGTATAGCATTTTATGTAGATGATTATATATCATATGGTCAATCTAATATATTTTGGGGTTCAAAAGGCGATGATGTTAAAGTAGTTCAAACTAAGCTTAAAGACTGGGGATATTACAATGGATCTATAGATGGAGTATATGGATACAAAACCTATGAATCTATAAAGAAATTCCAAAAAAAGAATAATTTAAAACAAGATGGTGTAGTTGGAGATGAAACTAAAAAAGCACTTGGAATACAAACTCAAACTAAAAAGGTGGCAACGTCTAGAAATGATGAGATATATCTCTTATCCCAGGCTATAACAGGAGAAGCTAGAGGTGAGCCTTATATAGGACAGGTAAGTGTAGGGGCTGTTATTTTAAATAGAACTAAAGATTCTAGATTTCCACACTCAATAGCTGGAGTTATATATCAACCAGGAGCATTTACTGCAGTTGATGATGGTCAGATAAATATGAAACCATCACAATCGTGTATAAAAGCTGCAAATGATGCCATTAATGGATGGGATCCAACAGGTGGAGCGGTATACTATTGGAATCCGGCAACAGCTACGAGCTCATGGATATGGAAATTAAAACCTATGTTTAAGGTAGGCAAGCATTGGTTTGCAAAAGAAACTTACTAGAAAGAAGTGATATTTTGAATTTAAATAAAAAAACAAATATATTATTGGGTTTACTTGTTATTTGCTTTATATGGGGAATGACAGGATATTCACAAAAAACAGCATACAAGAGAAGTTTAAATGCTCAATATCAAAGAATGTTTTACGATGTTATAGGCAATGTAGAGACTATACAATCAGATTTATCTAAGGTTAATGTAAGTAATTCTACAAATCAAAATATAGTACTTCTTACAGATATAATGAGTCAGTCTTATTCTGCTCAAGATAAAATATCTCAGCTTCCCCTTAATCACAAGTCTATGGCAAAGACTGAAAAGTTTTTAACTCAGACAGGGGATTATGCTATAACATTGGCAAAAGAAGCTTTAGACGATAAACATCTAAATGAAAAGGAAAGAAAAAAAATATCAGAACTTCAAGAAAGTGCTCAATATTTATCAAAAGAATTAGGAAAAGTACAGTCTGATATAGCAAAGGATAGAGTTGAGTTCACAGATATTGCATCAAAAGCAAATAAAAAAATGAAAAAATCAAATCCAAACATAATGGCAACTAGTATGATAAGAATAGAGGAGAGGATGGGTGAAACACCAGAACTTATCTATGACGGTCCATTTTCAGAGCATATAGGGAATATAAAACCTAGACTTAAAGGAGATAAAATAGACAAAGACAAAGCCAAAGA
The DNA here is from genome assembly GCF_037844525.1 of Tepidibacter sp. Z1-5. NCBI lineage: Bacteria > Bacillati > Bacillota > Clostridia > Peptostreptococcales > Peptostreptococcaceae > Tepidibacter > Tepidibacter sp. Z1-5. The sequence goes on from NZ_JBBMMD010000004.1 coordinate 91,223, forward strand.
AATAGCTTCAAATTTTCTGAAATACAAAAAAATAGAAGAACTTAATTATGATGGAAGAATAAAGAATAATTCAATTCCAGGATATATATTTAATAATGGAAATATAAGTTTATCTGTAAGTGAAACTGCTGGAAAAATAGTATGGATGATAGATACAAGAAAAATAGGACAGCCTTCTATAGATAAGAAAAAGGCTCTTGAATTGGCTAAAAAGTTTTTAAAAGATATTGAATATGAAAATATGGTTCCTACTTATTCTCTTACTAACAATGGAGCAACAACATTCAATTTTTGCTATAAACAAGAAGGCGTTAGTATATATCCAGATTTAATCAAAGTAAAGGTGGCGCTTGATAATGGAGAGATAGTAGGGCTTGAATCACAAGGATATTTAATTAGCCACTTCGATAGAAAGATAAGAAAACCAGAGGTTACACTTGAAGATGCTACCAAAAATATAATAGATGGTGCGAAAATATTAAAGCATAAATTGAGTATTGTTCCTAGTGAAGGAAAAAAAGAAAAACTTTGTTATGAATTTAAAGTTGAGTATAAAGGAAGAGATTTCTTAATATATGTAGATGCTATAACAGGTAAGCAACAAAAAATATTTGAATTAATAAAAAATCCAAATGGTACATTAACTATGTAGTATAAAGAAGCTTATTGCTTCTTTATTTTTTTGTAAAAATAAAATATAATCAAAAAGGTAGTATATAGCATATAATTATAAATAACATATATTGGGAAAGAGGGTGTTTTTGTGGAAAAAATTAATGTGGCTTTAATATTTGGAGGAAAATCTGGAGAACATGAGGTTTCTTTATCATCTGCTTCTTCTATATATAAATATATAAACAAGGAAAAGTATAATATATATACAATAGGTATAACTAAAGATGGAAACTGGATGTACTATGAAGGAGACGTAGAAAAAATAAAAAATGGAAGCTGGGAAAAAGAAGCTAAAAAAGATGTTAAAATAAATTTGATACCAACTTTAAACCAGCAGGTAGGTTTAGAATTTGAGGATAATACATTTAAAAAAATAGATGTGTTATTTCCAATTTTACATGGTCCATATGGGGAAGATGGTTCTATCCAAGGGTTGTTTGAAATAAGCAATATAGCATATGTTGGATGTAATGTATTAGCATCTAGTGTTGGAATGGATAAATTAGTTTGTAAAAAAGTATTTGAACAGGAGAATATACCTCAAGTTAAATATACTTATACTACAAGATGTGAATTTGATAATGATGAAGAAGGGCAATTAAGCTCAATAGAAAGCATGATTCCGTATCCGATATTTATAAAGCCTGCAAATTTAGGATCTAGTGTTGGAATATCAAAGGCTAAAAATAAAGAAGAGCTAACAAAAGGAATAAAAGAAGCTTTAGAATACGATAGAAGAGTAGTTTTAGAAGAAGGTGTGGATGCAAAAGAGATAGAAGTATCTGTTTTAGGAAATGAAAAAGTAAAAGCTTCAGTGGTGGGAGAGATAATACCTGCTAAAGAGTTTTATGATTATGAAGCTAAGTATTTAAATGAATCATCAAAACTTATAATACCAGCAAAAATAGAAGAAAATATAAGTGAACAAATTAGAGAAATGGCTATAAAAGCGTTTAAATCAATTGATGGATGTGGACTTTCTAGAGTGGATTTTTTTGTAGAAAAACGAACTAACAATATATATATAAATGAAATAAATACTATGCCTGGATTTACTAATATAAGTATGTATCCTAAGTTATGGGAAAGTACAGGGATTTCATATGATAAGTTAATAGATGAACTTATAAACTTAGCTATAAAAAGACATGAGGAAAAATTAGCTAAGAAGATTTAAATGAGGTGGATGAAATGGGAGAAAATGTTTTAATAAAAATAAACACTGTTCAAATGGATTTCAAAGGTAATAAAGATAATATAGAATTAATAACAGAAGGAAAGCTATATGTGAAAAATAATGCTACTTATGTAGTATATGAGGAATCTGAGATATCGGGTATGAAAGGTACTACTAGTAGATTGAAAATAACTGAAGATTGCATAGTTATCAAAAAAATAGGTAGAAATAATTCTGAATTAGTATTTGAATTAGGGAAAAGATTCAAAACACTGTATAGGACACCTCATGGAAGTTTTGATATGGAAATTGTAACTAAAAAAATAGAAATAAATACAATTAATTCTCATAAAAATTTGGATATAACAATAGAGTATGATTTAAACATAAGTGGTTTATTTGAAGGTAAAAACTCTATAAATATAAAAATAAATTAGAAAGTCATATAAGAAACGGTAAAAAGTAGTTCAATTTGCACTACCTTTTATCGTTTTTATTTGTTATTATAATTATGAATAAATATGACAAAAAAAATTATCGTTATAGAGGTGATTCATTTGAAATCTAATGAAAATAAAATGGGAATTTCTATTGTTTTGACTATACTAATGGTCGGACTGTTAATTACATCATCTTTTATTTTATTATTACAATTTGAAGGTACTGAAAAATTAATGTATACATTAAATAGTTTGGGAATAATAAAAAGTATGGATAAAGAACTAAAAGAAGAAATTGAAGAATTTCCATATATCTCTATTATATCTAATTATGACAAAAATAAAATTGATAATTTAAAACATAATGAAAGATTAATGTATTACAAAATAAAAAAGCATTCTCAGCTTAAGCCTGATGAAATACAAGCGCTACTCGATCTTATGAAAGAATCAAAATTTAGATATGACTATTACATATCTGCTATGAAAACAGAGGATCATTTGAATTTGATATCGTATGAATATATATATTCTATACTTCCAGATGAATATAAACAATTAATAAATAAAAATATACAAGGGAAATCATATGAATATAAAGAAGTATATACAAATGGAATTTATTTTAAATATTTAACTGACACTTATAAAGATGATTACGAAATGATATTTAATGATTACAATATGGGTTATCTTGAAACTAAAGAGTATTATAGAAGGAACAATAGTTTTAATAGCAATTTCTATATTAGATGTATGAATAATATAGATTTGTATAAGGATATTAATAGATACTATATAAAATGCATAAATAAGAGGGATATATAATGATTATAAATAAAGTTAGAGAAACAATTAAAAAGCATAATTTAGTAAATGATGGGGATAAAATAATACTAGGGGTTTCAGGAGGACCTGATTCTATATGTATGCTCCATATATTGAATTACTTAAAAGATGAATTTAATATAAAGATATATGCAGCTCATTTAAATCACAAAATAAGGGGAATTGAAGCACAAAAGGATGCTATGTATGTAGCAAAGATATGTGATATTATGAGAGTTCCATGTTTTATAAGAGCAATAGATGTTCCAGCTTATTGCAAGGAAAAAGGAGTTTCATTGGAAGAAGGAGCTAGAATATTAAGATATAATATGTTCTTTGAAATAAAAGATAAGATATATGCTAATAAAATAGCTATTGCTCACAACATAAACGATCAAGCAGAAACTGTTATTATGAGAATGATGAGAGGGACTGGACTTCAAGGATTGAAGGGAATACAGTATAAAAGAGAAGACGGTATTATAAGACCTCTACTGGATGTAGATAGACAGGATATAGAAAAATACTGTGAGCAAAATAATTTAAATCCTAGAATAGATCAAACTAATTTAGAAGAAATATATACTAGAAATAAAATAAGACTTAAACTAATTCCATATATGGTTGAAAATTTTAATCCAAATTTAAAGGAATCTATAGCGAGAATGACAAATCTACTAAAGGATGATAGTGACTTTATAATGGAACAATCAAATAAATCATTTGATGAGATGTGTTCTAAAATATCTGACAATATGATATCAGTTGATGTAGATAAATTTAGAAATACTCATAAAGCTTTAAAAAATAGAATTATTAGAAAATGTATTGATTCTGTTTTAGGGAACATAAAAGGAATAGAACAAAAACATATACAGGATGTAAATGATTTGATTAATTCAGATAAAAATAATATTAGAATAGATTTACCTAAAGGAATACTGGTATATAAAAAGAGTGGAAGTATAATATTTACAGATGAAGAGATTATAGAAGAAAAAATAAGTTATGATTATATTATTCCTAAAAGTGGATATATAAAAATAAAGGAATCAAATACTATAGTTGAGAGTAAAATATTAAGTATTGATGAATATAAAAAATCTAGCAATGACAAATATGTGAAATTCTTCGACGCTGATAAAATTAAAGGAAGTTTGCATATAAGAAATAGAAGAAATGGTGACAAAATTAAATTACTAGGATCGGGGGGGAGTAAAAAAATAAAAGACTTGTTCATAGATTTAAAAATACCTAAAGAAGAAAGAGATTTGATTCCGATTTTATCGGATGAAAAAGGAATCATTTGGGTTATAGGACATAGAATGAGTGAAGATTATAAAATAGATTCAAATACTGAGAATATTTTAAGAATAAGCTTTAGAGCTTTATAATCTCAATATTATTACAAGTAGAGTATATAACTTAGTTGTATTGTATTGGTGTTTTATTTATGATAGAATAAACTAAAATTGTTGACCTGAGAGAAAGGAGGGCTCTATTTGAAGAAATTATTTAAAGGAGCAACTTTTTATTTGCTTGTATTTATAATAATAGTTTCAATAGTCCAAACTCTTGGTAAACCTTCAAAGGGAATAGAAAATCTAGATTTTTCTTTGGTTTATCAGGAATTAGTTAAAGAAAATATATCAGAGCTTACATTTACAGATGAGATAATTGAAGGAACAATAAAGAGTAATAACACACATTTTAGGTCTTATGTACCTTATGCGGTAAGTAAAGACAATCTTTCGGATATTGTTTTAAAACAAGTTACAGAAGGAAAGCTTGTACTTATAGGAAAACCAGAACCTCAAACACCTTGGTTCTTTGAAATACTACCATCTATATTTATGATACTTATATTTGTAGTATTTTGGTTTGTATTTATGCAGCAATCACAAGGTGGAGGAAGCCGTGTTATGAATTTTGGAAAGTCAAAAGCCAAACTTCATAAAGGAGATGAGAAGAATAAAGTTACATTTGATGATGTAGCAGGTCTTGAAGAAGAAAAAGAAGACCTTCAAGAAGTGGTGGATTTTCTTAAGAATCCTAAAAGATATATCGATCTTGGGGCTAGAATACCTAAAGGAATATTAATGGTAGGTCCTCCAGGAACTGGTAAAACATATCTTTCAAGAGCTGTTGCAGGAGAGGCTGAAGTTCCGTTTTTCAGTATAAGTGGTTCGGACTTTGTAGAGATGTTCGTAGGAGTAGGAGCATCTAGAGTTAGAGATTTATTTGAACAAGCTAAGAAAAATTCTCCATGTATTATATTTATAGATGAAATAGATGCTGTAGGTAGAAAAAGAGGAGCAGGTCTTGGCGGAGGTCATGATGAGAGAGAGCAAACTCTAAATCAACTTTTAGTTGAGATGGATGGATTTGGTGTTAATGAAGGTATAATAATAATGGCAGCTACAAATAGACCGGATATACTAGATCCAGCTTTACTTAGACCAGGTAGATTTGATAGACAAGTGCTTGTTGGAGCTCCTGATGTTAAAGGTAGAGAAGCGATACTTAAGGTTCATGCAAAGAACAAGCCGTTATCAGATGATGTTAACTTAAAGGTTTTAGCTAGAAGAACTCCTGGATTTACTCCAGCAGATATAGAAAACCTTATGAATGAAGCAGCTATATTAACTGCTAGAAAAAGAGAGAAGACTATAAAAATGGACACTATAGAAGAGTCTATAACTAAGGTTATAGCTGGTCCTGCTAAAAAGACTAGGGTAATAAGTGAAAAAGAAAGAAAGTTAACAGCATATCATGAGGCTGGTCATGCAGTTGCGGCGCAACTTCTTCCTAATACAGATCCTGTACATCAGGTAACTATAATACCTAGAGGAAGAGCCGGAGGATTTACTATGCAGCTTCCAAAAGAAGATAAGTATTATGCGACTAAGATGCAAATGCAAGAAAATCTTATAGTTCTTCTTGGAGGAAGAGTTGCAGAATATCTTGTTCTTGATGATATATCAACTGGAGCTCAAAATGATTTAGATAGAGTATCTCAAACAGCAAGAGCTATGGTTACAAGATATGGTATGAGTGAAAAATTAGGACCTATGACGTTTGGCGATAATTCTGATGAGGTATTCTTAGGAAGGGATTTCACTTCAAAGAGAAATTATTCTGAGGAAGTCGCATCGGAAATAGATAGAGAAATAAGTGGAATAGTAGATGAAGCTTATAACAGAACTAAAAAGCTATTAGACGATAACATAGATAAACTACATTATGTTGCTAAATGTCTTTTAAAATACGAGACGTTGGATGTAAATCAGTTTAAACAAGCATTTAATAAAGAATTATCACTTGAAGATTACGATGAAATATCTGTTGATAAAGAAGAGGATAATGAATAAGGTTGAGATTTCTCAACCTTATTTTTTTTGTCTTATTTTAAATTTGTTGAAAATAAATTATATAGAATATATAAGTGTATATTTTATGTAATTTAAAGCTGTAGTTTAAGCAAGTGGATTTTTTTAAGTAGATTATAGTTGATTAATTCAAATTGTCTAAACAGTTTTAAAATTACAACAAAACAAGAAGGATTTAGTTAAAAAATGTAGAAAATAAGTAAGTATGTATGCAATTCAAATTTCACAAATGTACAATTATGAAATTTTAGAATCATGAACTTTCATAATCAAATATAAGGGGGCGAAATGAATGAGTTGTAATAATAAATTACAAGATTGTTTTAAAAAGTGGGAAGAAGAAAACTTAGAAAAAGCTTTATCTAAATTTGGGGAGAGAAAACCTCGATTTTTATCAGGATCGAATGAAGAGGTGAAAAGACTGTATACACCTCTTGATATAGAGGATGTTGATTATTGTGATTTAGGATTTCCGGGACAGTACCCTTTTACCAGAGGTGTACAGCCTACTATGTATAGAGGAAAGTTATGGACAATGAGAATGTATGCTGGCTTTGCAACTGCAGAAGAGTCAAACAAAAGATATAAGTATCTAATAGAGCAGGGTTCTATGGGTCTATCGGTAGCATTTGATCTTCCTACTCAAATGGGATATGATTCAGATGATTCTATTTCTGAAGGAGAAGTTGGGAAGGTTGGGGTTGCAATAGATTCTCTTGAAGATATGGAAATATTATTTGAGGGAATCCCTCTTGATAAGGTTTCAACATCTATGACTATAAATGCTCCTGCATCTGTTTTGCTTGCAATGTATATAGCGGTTGCACAAAAACAAGGTGTTAGCATGGATAAATTAAGAGGAACTATTCAAAATGATATACTCAAAGAATATGTTGCAAGGGGAACTTATATATTCCCAACAAAACCTTCTATGAGACTTATAACTAATATATTTGAATATTGCTCTAAAAATGTTCCGAAGTGGAATACAATAAGTATATCTGGATACCACATAAGAGAGGCTGGATCTACTGCTATTCAGGAAGTAGCATTTACTTTATCCAATGGAATAGCATATGTAAATGCAGCTATAGATGCAGGTCTTAATGTAGATGATTTTGCTCCAAGGCTTTCATTTTTCTTTAATGCACATAATGATTTATTTGAAGAAATTGGTAAGTATAGAGCTGCGAGAAGATTGTGGGCTAAAATTATGAAGGAAAGATTTAAAGCTAAAAAAGAAAAATCATTGATGCTTAAATTCCATACTCAAACAGGGGGATCAACTCTTACTGCTCAACAGCCTGAAAATAACATAGTTCGTGTTGCTATTCAAACTCTTGCGGCTGTTATGGGTGGAACTCAATCTCTTCATACTAATTCTAAAGATGAGGCATTGGCTCTTCCTACTGAGGATTCTGTTAGAACGGCACTTAGAACTCAACAAATAGTAGCTCATGAAAGTGGAGTAGCGGATACTATAGATCCACTTGCAGGTTCTTATTATGTTGAGAGTTTAACTAATAAAATAGAGGAAGAGGCAATGGAATTAATAGAAAAAATAGACGCTCTTGGTGGATCTGCTGCTGCTATAGATAAGGGATATATGCAACAAGAAATAATGGAGAGTGCATATAGATATCAAAAAGAAATAGAAAATGATGAAAGAATAATAGTCGGTATGAATAAGTTTAAGATAGAAGAAGAAGCTCCAAAGGATCTTTTAAGAGTTGACCCTAGTGTTGGAGAAAGAAAGATAGAAAAACTAAAAGAATTAAGAGATAGAAGAGACAATGAACTTGTTAAGAAGAACTTAGATGATTTAAGAAAGGCTTGTCAGGGCGATGATAATTTAATGCCTTACATTCTTGATGCTGTTAATTCGTATGCAACGCTCGGAGAAATCTGTGGTGTTATGAGGGAAGAGTTTGGTGAATATAAACAAAGTGTAATGATATAGTATAAAGGGGGAGAAAATAATATGAGACCTATAAGAGTATTAGTTGCAAAGCCTGGACTTGATGGGCATGATAGAGGAGCGAAGGTTATAGCAAGAGCTTTTAGAGATGTAGGGATGGAGGTTATATACACAGGACTTAGACAAACGCCTGAACAGATAGTTCAAACTGCGATTCAAGAAGATGTTGATGTTGTTGCAATGAGTATTTTATCTGGTGCTCACAATCATCTTCTTCCAAAGGTCGTTAAACTTTTAAAAGAAGAAGAAGTTTATGATGATATACTTGTAATTGGAGGGGGAGTTATTCCTGATGAGGATATTCCTTATCTTAAAGAAAATGGAATAGCAGAAGTATTCACTCCGGGTACAACAACTACTACAACTATAGATTTTATAAAAGCAAATCTAAAAAGATCAATAGATTAATAAGGTTGTGAAAATATGGATCTTATAAAAAACTTATTAGAAGGGAATAAGAGAGCTTGTGCAAGGCTTATTTCTATAATAGAAAATGAACAAGAAGGTTATTTTGATATATTAAAAGATATACATAGAAATACAAAAGGAGCGTATGTAATAGGTATAACAGGTCCTCCAGGAGCAGGAAAATCAACTTTGACTGATAAATTAGTAAAAAAACTTAGAAAAGTGGGTAAAAAAGTTGGGATTATAGCAATAGATCCAACTAGCCCCTTTTCTAAGGGAGCTATACTTGGAGATAGGATAAGGATGGGTGATTTGAATTTAGATCCAGGCGTATTTATAAGGTCAATGGGAACTAGAGGTTATTTAGGAGGATTGTCTAAAGCCACTTATGGAGCAATAAAAGTTATGGATGCTTATGGGTGTGATTATATATTTGTTGAAACTGTAGGTGTTGGACAGTCAGAGGTTGATATAGTTAAAACTGCTGATACTACAGTTATGGTTATGGTTCCTGGTCTTGGAGATGATATACAAGCTATAAAAGCAGGGGTTATGGAAATTGGAGATGTATTTGTTGTAAATAAATCTGATAAAGAAGGAGCTAAAAGAACTTTACTTGAGATAGAGATGATGTTAGATTTTAAGAAGGATTGGGATTTTAGACCTCCTGTTTCAATGGTTGTTGCAAATGATGGAAGCGGAGTAGATGAATTGCTTCAAAATATTATTAATCATAAGAGTTATCAACAAGAAAGTGATGTATTAAAAAGTAAGGTGCTTCAGAGAACTAAGTCTGAAATAAAAGAGATAATAAATAGAAAAATAGAAAGAGAAATTCAAAATATACAAAGTGAAAAAGAAGTAGAGGATATGATAATTAAAACATTAAGCAAAGAGTCTGATCCTTATACTGTAAGTGAGAAAATATTTAATAAACTTATAAAGTGAAACTTAGAATTTTTATTTTGCTGATAACTTGTTAAGATAGCTACATTTGCAACTATTTTGAGCAACGGAGCACGTAAGGGATCGTTGGCAACATGAGTCAGTGCGTAGAGACTAGACGAATTTTGATTAAAAAGGGGGATATTGATATGGATATAAGTAGGGTTGATCATATAGGTATAGCTATTAAAAATCTTGATGAGACTTTAAAGTTTTATGAGGATGTTCTTGGAATAAAGTGCGAGGGAATTGAGATTGTTGAAGATCAAAAGGTTAAGGTGGCATTTTTACCTGTTGGAGATACTGAACTTGAACTTTTGGAATCAACTTCTGAAGATGGACCTATAGCTAAGTTTATTGAAAAAAATGGTGGTAGAAATGGACTTCAGCATATAGCTGTAAGGGTAGATGATATAGAGAAAGCTATAGAAGAAGTTAAGGAAAAAGGATATAGAATGATAGATGAAAAGCCTAGATATGGAGCAGGTGGAGCAAAAATTGCATTTTGTCATCCTAAGAGTACTCATGGTATATTACTTGAATTAAGCCAAAGGGATTAGAGAGGGGGATTTAAAATGTCACAAAATAAGCTGGAGATTCTTTTGGATAAAAGAGCTAAGATAGAGCTTGGTGGAGGAGAAAAAAGAATACAAAAGCAACATGATTCTGGAAAGCTTACAGCAAGAGAAAGACTTAATATATTGTTTGATGAAGGAACTTTTGTTGAGTTAGATGCTTTTGTAAAACATAGATGCAACCATTTTGGTATGGAAAAAGTAGATGCTCCTGGAGAAGGAGTTGTAACAGGATATGGGAAGGTAGAAGGTAGATTGGTTTATGCATTTGCTCAAGATTTTACTGTTTTAGGAGGATCTCTTGGAGAGATGCATGCTAAAAAAATGGAAAAGGTTATGGATATGGCTCTTAAAATGGGAGCTCCTGTAGTTGGCCTTAATGATTCTGGTGGAGCTAGAATTCAAGAGGGTGTAGATGCCTTGGCAGGGTATGGAAAAATATTTTATAAAAATACTATAGCTTCTGGTGTTATTCCTCAAATATCTGCCATAATGGGGCCTTGTGCAGGGGGAGCAGTTTATTCACCAGCACTTACTGATTTTATATTTATGGTTGATAAAACTAGCCAGATGTTCATAACTGGTCCTCAAGTCATAAAGACTGTTACAGGAGAAGAAGTTAGCGCACAAGATCTTGGTGGAGCTATGACTCATAATGCCACATCTGGTGTGGCACACTTTGTATCTGAATCTGATGAGGACTGCATAATGGGAATTAGAAAATTACTTAGCTTTTTGCCTTCTAATAATTTAGAAAAAACTCCTATATTAGATTGTGATGATTTTAATGAAAAAATAGATATTCTAGACACTATAATGCCTGATAATTCAAATAAACCGTATAATATGAAAGATATAATAACAAGTGTAGTTGATGATAGTGATTTCTTTGAAGTTCAACCTTATTTTGCAAGAAATATACTTACGGGATTTGCAAGAATTAATGGAGAATCTGTAGGAATAATAGCTAATCAACCTACATATATGGCTGGGTGTCTTGATATAAATGCATCTGATAAAGCTTCTAGATTTATCAGAACTTGTGATGCATTTAATGTTCCTATTTTAAATTTTGTAGACGTTCCTGGATTCTTACCGGGTACATCTCAAGAGTATGGGGGAGTTATTAGGCATGGAGCTAAGATGCTTTATGCATATAGTGAAGCTACGGTTCCAAAGGTTACTATAATAACAAGAAAGGCTTATGGAGGATCTTATCTTGCTATGTGTTCTAAAGATTTGGGAGCTGACATTGTATATGCTTGGCCAAGTGCTGAAATTGCAGTTATGGGACCTGATGGAGCTGCTAATATAATATTTAGAAAAGATATAAAAGCTTCTGATGATCCTGCATCGGTTAGAACAGAAAAGGTTAAGGAGTATAGAGATGAATTTGCAAACCCTTATCAAGCAGCTCAAAGAGGTTTTGTAGATGATGTTATACAACCATCTTTAACTAGAATCAGACTTTGCGATGCTTTTGATGTTTTAAAATCGAAAAGGGAAAGTAGACCTCCTAAGAAACATGGAAATATTCCACTTTAAAATAAGAGGGTGAAACTATGAATTTGACTAATTTATTAGATGTTATGAAAAATGATATAACAGCACTTACAAAATCGGAACAATTGATTGCTAGTTTAGTTGTTACGCTACTTGCTATGTGTATAGTATTTGTGGTTCTTATGATTATAATGTATGCTGTAAAAATCATGACAAAATCTAGCTCTGAACCTAAAAAGGAGAAAAAGCAAATAATTGTAAAACAAGATGTAAAACCAGATCAAGATGATAAAGAAATAGTTGCAGCTATAAGTGCAGCTGTAGCTTGTGCTTTAAATACATCGACTAATAATATTATTATTAAAAAGATAAAGAAAAGTGAAAACAGTGATAATGCGTGGTCAAAGCTTGGAAGAATAGAGCAAATGAGTTCAATGCTAGGGGGATATGAATATGATAAAAAAATTTAATGTTAAGGTAAATGGGGTTTGTTATGATGTTGAAGTGGAAGAAATAAAAGGAAGTTCGACTTCTTCAAAACAAAAAAACTTATCTATTAATGAATCGAAAGCAATTGAGCCTAAGGTAGAAAAAAATATTCCTGTAAAAGAAGAAGTTAAGTTGAATAATAATATATCTAGTAATTCAGGTTCTGCTAATTCAGTAAAAGCTCCTATGCCTGGAACTATAAATGATATAAAAGTTAATAAGGGAGATAGTGTTACTAAGGGTCAAGTTCTTTTAATACTTGAAGCTATGAAAATGGAAAATGAGATAATGGCACCAACAGATGGCGTTATCGAAGATATACATGTAAGTAAAGGGGCATCTGTAAGTGCGGGTGAGATTATTATAGGTATTGCTTAAAAAAGTAAGAAAGGGGATTACCCATGGGAGAAGTTGTATTTAATTTCATACAAAGTACGGGTATATACAATGTTATCACAGATTTTGGATTGTACTATAAGCAGATAATAATGATTGGGGTAGGTTGCTTTTTATTATATCTAGCTATAAAAAAAGGGTTTGAGCCTCTTTTACTGGTTCCAATAGCATTTGGTATGATTCTTACAAATTTACCGTTATCAGATATTATGAGTCATCCTCAGATTCTTTTAAATATACATCCTATCAAAACACAAGATGCAGCTATGCAGGCACAACAAGGGATTTTGGCTGTTGATATTAAGAATAAGTTTCCTGGAGGGCTACTTCACTATCTATATCAAGGAGATGAACTTGGTATATTTCCTCCTTTAATATTTATGGGTGTTGGAGCTATGACTGACTTTGGACCATTAATAGCAAATCCTAAGAGCTTGCTTTTAGGAGCCGCTGCTCAATTTGGTATATTCTTTACATTTATAGGTGCTATATTCTTAAAGTTTGATGCTCAAGCAGCATCGTCAATAGCTATAATAGGAGGGGCAGATGGACCTACTGCTATATATTTAACTGCTAAGTTAAAGCCGGAATTATTAGGTCCAATAGCGGTTGCTGCTTATTCTTATATGGCTTTAGTTCCTATAATTCAGCCACCTATTATGAGATTGTTAACTACTAAGGAAGAAAGAAATATAGTTATGGATCAGTTAAGACCAGTATCTAAAAAGGAAAAGATAATATTTCCTATAATGGTTACTATAATAGTTTCTCTGATATTACCATCTGCTTCTACTTTGATAGGAATGTTAATGTTCGGTAATTTATTCAAAGAATCTGGAGTTACTGATAGATTATCAAAGACTGCATCAAATGAGCTTATGAATATAGTTACTATATTCTTGGGAATTTCAGTAGGAGCAACTGCAACTGGAGATGCTTTCTTAACTTTTCAAACAATTGAGATATTTATTCTTGGAGTTATAGCATTTAGCATAGGAACTGCAAGTGGTGTTGTTTTGGCTAAGATAATGAATAAATTCTCTAAGAATCCGATAAATCCACTTATAGGCTCGGCTGGAGTATCAGCAGTACCCATGGCTGCAAGGGTTTCTAATAAGGTAGGACAACAAGAAAACCCAGGAAACTTCCTTTTGATGCACGCTATGGGACCAAATGTTGCAGGGGTTATAGGTTCAGCTGTTGCAGCTGGAGTATTACTTAGTTTATTTGGTTAAATAAATTGTATAGTATTTAAGCTAAAATAAAGCTTATTAAAATAACGTAAATGCGTTAAATGTTTTTATAAAACTAAGAATTACATCGTATTGAATATCCTAAAAGTTCTAAACTCGCTACACTCAGACAACGAACTTTCTTAACGGATATTCAAACGATGTAATACAAGTTTTATTCAAAAACATTTAAATGATTTACTAACATTTTAATAAGCTTTATTTTTAATATAGGGTCTTTCTAAACTATGTGTGTTTTGATATAGTTTTCTTATACTATTTAATTTGAAAAGAGGGATTGTATGAGAAGTGAGATAATTAAAATCCTATTAGATAATAAAGATGAGTTTGTATCTGGGGAAGATATATCTGAAAAATTAGGAATAACTAGAAGTGCTGTAAGTAAGCATATAAAGAATATAAAAAGTCAAGGTTATGATATAGAATCTATAACTAGAAAAGGTCATAAGATAATTGGATGCCCTGATGTGTTAAGTGGTGGTATTATAAAGCATGATTTAAATACAAGATTTATAGGGAAAGAAGTTATTCATTTTGATACTATAGGTTCTACTAATGATTATGCGAAGAAGATAGCTGTAGATTCTATTGACGGAACTGTTGTCGTTTCGGAAGAACAGACAAGCGGAAGGGGAAGAAGAGGTAAAGGATGGCATTCTATTAAGGGAGATGGTATATGGCTAAGTATTGTACTGAAGCCAGATATATATCCTCATAAGGCTCCTTTTATAACTCAAATAGCAGGAGCAAGCATTGTTAAGGCTCTTAGAAACCTTAAAATAGATGCTTATATAAAGTGGCCAAATGATATTATTGTAAATAATAAAAAGGTAAGTGGCATATTAACAGAACTTGGAGCAGAAATAGATAGAATAAATTATATAGTACTTGGCATTGGTATGAATGTTAAGACTATGGATTTTCCAGATGATATACAGAGTATAGCAACGTCTATACTTAAAGAAGGTAATAATGTAAAAAGAATAGATATATTAAAGAATATATTGGAAGAATTTGAAAAATTATATTTAGATTATGTAGAAAGAAATGACAAATCTAATTGCATAAAAATATGTAAAGAAAGTTCTGCTATACTGGGGAAAAAAATATATATAATAAATGGGGATCAAAAAAGAAAGGTAAAATGTATAGATATAAATCAAGAAGGTAATCTTGTAATAATAAATAAAGATAATGATATTGAAGAACTAATATCTGGAGAAGTATCTATAAGAGGAGAGCATAATTATGTATAACAGTATATTGGACATTGATGGAATAAAAATAGGACAAGTTGAAGATTTAAAGGGAATTACAGGTTGTACAGTTATAATTTGCGAAAAAGGGGCTTGTTGCGGAGTTGATGTTAGGGGATCTGCGCCTGGAACTAGAGAGACTGATCTTTTAAATCCTATAAATATGGTAGATAAAGTACATTCTATAGTATTATCTGGAGGTTCTGCGTTTGGACTTGAGTCTACTTGTGGGGTCATGAAATATTTGGAAGAGAATAATATTGGATTTGATGTGGGGGTTACGAAGGTACCTATAGTAGTAGGAGCTGTATTGTTTGATCTTCATGTTGGAGATTGTAGTATAAGACCGGATTATAATATGGGATATAAAGCTTGCGAGGAGGCATCAAGCACTGAATTAAAGCAGGGGAATTATGGTGCAGGTTTTGGAGCTACTATTGGTAAATTCAAAGGTATTGATTATGCAACAAAGGGCGGAATAGGAAGTTATTCTATAAAGCTTGATAATGGATTAGTTGTAAGTGCTATAATCGCTGTTAATCCGTTTGGAGATGTCTATGAAGGAGATACTATAATAGCAGGTTGTCTTGATAATGATAAGAAAAACTTTGTAAATACTGTGGAGCTTATGAAGTCTGGGGTTAATTCAAAAGATTTTTCTATGCAAAATACTACTATAGGGGCTGTTATTACTAATGCTAAGTTTAATAAAGCTGAATGTGCTAAATTAGCTCAAATGTCTCATAATGGTTATGCTAAGGCTATATCACCTATACATACTATGTATGATGGTGATACTATATTTGCCATGGCAACTGGAGAAATAGAAGCTGATCTAAATCTAGTTGGAACATTGGCAGTACAAGTAGTTCAAAAAAGTATAATAAATGCGGTGAAAAATGCAAGTTCGATAAAACATATTCCGTCGTTTAAAGACTTAAAGCTTAAATAATAAAAAAGTCTTTATTTGATAGATTTTGAATGTAAACTTTTTTGAAAACCATAAGGGAAATTATATTTATCTACAATTTAAAGATGAATGTAATTTCCTATTTATTATAAAAAATTTGCTGTTGAAACTTGTATACAATATTGATAAAATTAAATAGTTATGGCGGGCATCCAAATAGGAGTCTGACCGTATTGATATAAATATAAAAAATTAAAAGAAGTCTGGCATCTATATGAGCCAGAACCGGAGGTGTAGAAATTGATCGCGACAAGAAGTTTATCAACAAGAAAAATGACAGTAATAGGAATGCTAGGAGCCGTTTCTATAGTATTGGGTATGACGCCACTAGGATTTATCCCTATAGGACCTACTAAGGCCACTATAATGCACATACCAGTAATTATTGCAGCTATGATTGAGGGTCCTTTGGTTGGAGCTATTGTGGGACTTATATTTGGAATATTTAGTATGATACAGAGTATAACAAGCCCAACTGTAGTATCATTTGTATTTTGGAATCCATTAGTATCTGTAGTGCCAAGAATATTGATTGGTATAGTTTCTTATTACTCTTATGCATCAATTAAAAAAATAATAAAAAACGATACATTGGCAGTCGCTTTTACTGGTGCTATAGGAACATTAACTAACACTGTGGGAGTTCTTTTTATGATTTATATGCTTTATGGAGTTAGATTTGTTGAGGCTATAGGACAAGATATAAGCTCGGTAGGTAAGATAATAATGGGAATAGGAATAACTAATGGTATACCAGAGATGATAGTTGCTATATTAATAGTAACAGGCGTAATGAGGGGACTTAAGCTCATATCAAAATAGAAAGAAGGTAAATAATATGCTACTTGTATTTGATGTAGGGAATACAAATACAGTATTAGGAGTTTATGACGGAAAAAAATTAAAGCATCACTGGAGAATAAGTACAGATAAAAATAAAACTTCTGATGAATATGGAATGCTTATAGATAGTTTATTTAGATATGAAAATATTAAATTTGATAATATAAAAGACGTTATAATATCGTCTGTAGTTCCTAATGTAATGCATGCATTAGAGAATTTTTCGAAAAATTATTGTAAGAAAGAACCTTTAGTAGTAGGTCCTGGAGTAAAGAACGGTATAAATATAAAATATGATAATCCAAAGCAGGTAGGAGCAGATAGAATAGTTAATGCGGTTGCAGGCTATGAAAAATACAAAACAGCTCTTATATTAGTTGATTTCGGAACTGCTACAACATTTTGTGCAGTATCTGATAAAGGAGAATATTTAGGTGGAACTATATGTCCCGGAATAAATATATCTAGCGAAGCTTTATTCCAAAAAGCATCAAAGCTTCCTAGAGTAGAGCTTATAAAACCTGGTATGACTATATGTAAAAATACTGTATCGGCTATGCAATCAGGTATAATATACGGATATGCAGGTCTTGTAGATAATATAGTTAAAATGATGAAATTAGAAATTAAAAGCGATAATGTAAAGGTAGTTGCAACAGGAGGATTATCTACACTTATAGCTTCAGAATCTCAGAGTATAGATTATGTAGATAAATTCTTGACACTAGAGGGTCTTAGAATAATATATGATAGAAATAAAGAATAGCTATAATTGAATTGGGTCAAAAGCCCAATTCTTTTTGTTCTATATTAAAGAAATTATATATTTATTAAATCTGAGGGAAACTTATATGGTTAAGCAAAAAATGGCGCTCGTTGAAATGTCGTTACTTAGTCAATTAAATGAGCGTCATTTTTAATTGCCAATAAATCTTTAGAATAAAAATTTTTTATAATAAATTGCAGATGGAGGTCGTTTTATGAATATTGGAAATGTAGAAATAGATAATAAAGTATTTTTAGCACCGATGGCTGGAGTTACAGATCTTCCATTTAGACTTTTGTGTAAAGAAATGAATTGTGGTTTATTATACACAGAAATGATAAATGCTAAAGCTCTTTGTTATGATGATGACAATACAAAGTCTATGCTTAAGATGAATTCTAAAGAACATCCTGTTAATATTCAAATATTTGGATCGGAAGTTGAGTATATGGGTAAGGCTGCATATATATTAAATAGTTATCCAAATGAATTACTTGATATAAATATGGGGTGTCCAGCTCCTAAAGTAGTAAAAAATGGAGATGGATCAGCTCTTATGAAAAATCCAAAACTTGCATCAAAGATATTAAAAGAAGTAGTTAAGAATTCTGAAAAACCGGTGACTCTTAAGATAAGAAAAGGATGGGATGCAGGGAGTATAAATGCTATTGAAATAGCAAAAATAGCAGAAGATGCAGGTATTAGTGCGATAGCTATTCACGGTAGAACAAGAGAAGAGTTCTATTCAGGAAAGGCAGATTGGGATATAATAAAGAATGTAAAAGAATCGGTTAGTATACCTGTAATAGGAAATGGTGATATATTTGAAGTTGAAGATGCTGTTAATATGATAAATAAAACAAATTGTGATGCGGTAATGATAGGAAGAGGATCACAGGGAAACCCGTGGATATTTAAAAGAGTTTCTCATTATATGAAAACAGGTGAAGTGCTTCCAGAACCTACTAAACAGGAAAAACTAACTACAGCTATTAGGCATTTAAGTATGTCAATAGAGTTAAAAGGTGAGTATATAGGAATAAGAGAAATGAGAAAACATTTGGGGTGGTATTTAAAAGGACTTAAAGGATCTGCTAAAGTGAGAGACGAAATAAATAAGCTTGAAAGTTATGATGCAGTTAAAGATAAATTAACATCTTATTTAGAAGAGTCCTTGACATAGCAAAAATAGTAACTTATAATATAGCGCAAATGCTAAATAAGATTCAATTTAATTCAAACATTATTTATTTAACATAAAGTGAAATTTAATTCAGATGGAATTTTTACTCCAACTGAATTTATAGTTGCGTAAGTGACCTTTTGGGTAAACAAATCCAGAAGTTGTAGAGTCTTATATTTACCATTAAGACTGAGGTATATTAAAACTCTTAGCTTTTGGATAAAGTGAAACTTATATTAACTAAATTTAAAATAAATCGGATTGTATAAATCTGAATAAAAAAAGGAGATGTGGGGAAATGGATACTACTAAGGAAGTATTATTAACTAAAGAAGGACATAAGAAAATAGAAGATGAATTAGAGTTTTTAAAGGCGGTAAGAAGAAAAGAAGTAGCAGAAAGAATTAAGATAGCTATATCTTTTGGAGATATATCGGAGAACTCAGAGTATGATGAAGCTAAAAATGAACAAGCTCAACTTGAAGAAAGAATATTAAAGCTTGAGAATATGCTTACGAAAGCTGTTATCATAGATGAAAGTAAAATAGATTTGAGCATAGTTACTATAGGCTCTGTAGTTAAAGTCAATGATATCGACTTTGATGAAGAGGTAGAATACACTATAGTAGGTTCAGCAGAAGCAGATCCATATGAATTTAAGATTTCGAATGAATCTCCTGTTGGAAGAGCTCTTTTGGGAAGAAAAGTAGGAGATAAAGTAGACGTTCAAGTTCCTGATGGAATGGCTAAGTTTGAGATTTTAGAAATAAAAAGATAATATGGAGGGGAATTAGATGACTGAAGAACTAAATTTAAATGAAATGCTTAAGATAAGAAGAGAAAAATTATCAAAACTTCAAGAAATGGGTAAAAATCCGTTTAAAGTAGAAAAGTATGACTTAACTCATCATAGTATAGATATAAAAGATAACTTTGAAGAGTTAGAAGGAAAAGAAGTTTCAATAGCTGGACGCTTAATGAGTAAAAGAGTTCAAGGGAAAGCATCTTTTGTTGACATACAAGATCAAGACGGAAGAATTCAATGCTATGTAAGAAAAGATAGAATAGGTGAAGAAGAGTATGATTTATTCGTAACGTATGATATAGGAGACATAGTAGGAATAAAAGGAGAAGTTTTCAAAACTAAAAAAGAAGAAATATCTGTAAAGGCAAACGAAGTTCAACTTTTAAGTAAATCGCTTCAAACACTGCCAGAAAAATTCCACGGACTTAAAGACCAAGATTTAAGATACAGACAAAGATACGTAGATTTAATAGTTAACCCTGAAGTTAAGAAAGCCTTCTTGACAAGAAATAAGGCTACAAAAGCTATTAAAGAATACTTAGACAATAGAGGATATCTAGAGGTTGATACACCAATACTTAACACTATAGCTGGTGGAGCATCTGCAAAACCATTTATAACTCACCATAATACTTTAGGAATAGATATGTACTTAAGAATAGCTAATGAGCTTTACTTAAAGAGATTAATAGTTGGTGGATTTGAAAAAGTATATGAGATGGGCAGAATGTTTAGAAATGAAGGAATGTCTATAAAGCATAACCCTGAGTATACTTGTATAGAATTATACGAAGCTTATGCTGATTATAAAGACATGATGGAAATGACTGAAAATATAGTTGCATATGCTGCTCAACAGGCTCTTGGTACTACTAAAATCAATTATCAAGGAACTGAGATAGATTTTACTCCGCCATGGAATAGAATGACTATGCAAGAAGCCGTAAAGCAATATGCTGGTGTTGATTTTGATCAAATCAAGACGGATGAAGAAGCTGTAAAAGTAGCAAAGGAAAAAGGATTAGAAATAAAGCCAGAGATGACTAGAGGACATGTTATAAATGATTTATTTGAAGAATATGCAGAACAGCATTTAATTCAACCGACATTTATAACTCATCATCCAGTAGAGGTATCTCCTCTTGCTAAACGTAATCCGGAAGATCCATCTATAACTAATAGATTTGAAGCATTTGTAAACACTTGGGAGATAGCTAATGCATTCTCTGAACTTAATGATCCTATTGATCAGAGAGGAAGATTTATGGCTCAATTAAGACAAAGAGAATTAGGAGATGACGAAGCTCATATGCTAGATGAGGACTTTTTAAATGCATTAGAAGTAGGTCTTCCTCCTACAGGTGGATTAGGAATAGGAATAGATAGAGTTATGATGCTTTTAACTAACGCAAGTTCGATAAGAGACGTAATATTATTCCCAACTATGAAACCTATAGTAGATAAAGTTGATAATATAGAAGAATAGGAATATATACACTCCCAGACTTTATTAAAGTCTGGGACTTTTTTATCAAATGAAATAAATAGGGTAAAATGTTGGAATTTGAATATTAATTAATAGAGGAAAGTATGATATTATTATAGAATGTAATATAGAATGTGAAAATTTAGATTAAAAGCTTTATATAAGTAAGTTATAAAATTGGAAAGCGAAATCATAAAGCAAATTTTGATATAAATATTATGAAAAGAGGGAGTGAGATGTTAATAAATTGGATATGCTTAATATGTATAGTATCTATTGTAACTCAAGTAATGATTTTTCTTTATTTCAATGCATTATCTGATATAAAAAGAAATAAACCTGTGAAAAGAAAAAGAAGAGAATCTTACCAAAACCAATACTCTAAAACGTCGAATTATACTGATAAAATAGCTAAATAAAGAATAAATAAAAGAAAAATTTAAAAAAGTGTTGACGAATATGTCCAAAGGTGATATATTATTACTTGTCCTCAACAACGAGGCAAACACGAAACACACAATGAACTTTGAAAATTAAACAGTAGGTTATAAATAAATCACAAACAGTGATTTTCGGAATAAACAAACATAAAGTCAGTTACTGAGTACTGACAAACTTTTATT